>DASQCL010000043.1:0-2435 GCA_035634715.1 Solirubrobacterales bacterium | reverse complement strand
CCCCCTCATCGGCTCGGAGTGCCATCACCTTGACTCTCCTTGGACGGGTGTTCTAGGCAGCGCCGGAACCTTCCGTGCGGCCACCAGGGTCTCGGCGTGGCTTCCCAGTCGCATGCGGGCGCTTGGCATTGCCGGTAACGCTAGGCCGCGCCGCTGCGCGTGTGGCGCGCCGATCGTCACGGATCCGGCACAACCGGCGTACCACCCGCGAAAACTCAGCCCCTAGCGTCCCCGGCGTGCTCGCCACGACGCGTACTTTCAGCCTGCTCGGCATCGAGGTCCGGGAGGTCCACGTGGAGGTGGACGTCTGCCAGCGCGGCCTGCAGACCTTCTCCTTGGTGGGCCTGCCTGACGCCGCCGTGCGCGAGTCGCGGGAGCGGGTGCGCTCCGCGCTCGAGAACTCCGGCTTCGACTTCCCCAAGCACCGGATCACCGCGAACCTGGCCCCGGCGGACCTCCGCAAGGCCGGGCCGAGCTTCGACCTGGCGATCGCGGCCGGCCTTCTGATTGCGTCGGGCCAGCTTCCGGCAGAGCGTCTCGAGGGAGTCGTGCTGGCCGGTGAGCTCGCCCTGGACGGATCGATCCGACCCGTGCCGGGCACGCTGGCGATGGCCGAGGCTGCGGCAAGGCTCGAGGTGACGGCGATCGTCGTGCCCACGGCCAACGGATCGGAGGCGGCCCTTCCGCAGCGACCGCGGGTGATCCCGCTCGAGCGGCTCGAGCAATTGCGGCAGCTCGGGAGCGTGGAGGAGCCGCCGCCACCACCGTCCGCAGAGCTCAGCCTGAACGGGGCGGGGCCCGTTGGGCCGGACCTCTCCGACCTGCGAGGCCAGCCGTATCTGCGGGACGCATTGGAGATCGCCGCCGCGGGCGGCCACAGCCTCCTCATCGTCGGGCCGCCCGGCGCCGGCAAGTCACTCGCGGCTCGGCGCCTGCCGTCCATCCTGCCGCCCCTCAGCCGCGCTGACGCGATGGAGGTGCTGCGGATCGCGAGCGCCTGCGGCCGCCTTGCGAACGGCGCGCTCCCCACCCAGCGGCCGTTCCGCGCCCCGCACCACACGATCTCGACCGCCGGGCTGGTCGGTGGAAGCTCGCCGCCGCGCCCGGGCGAGGTGACGCTCGCGCACCGCGGCGTCCTTTTCCTCGACGAGCTCGGCGAGTTCTCCCGCGAGTCACTCGAGGCCCTTCGCCAGCCGCTCGAGGAGGGCCGGGTGGCGATCACGCGGGCGCGGGGCGCCGTTGAGCTTCCCTGCCGCTTCATGCTGGTCGCCGCCTCGAACCCCTGCCCGTGCGGGCGGGGCGAAGAGTCCGGGGAGTGCGAGTGCCGCCCGGCCTCGGCCCGCCGCTACAGAGCGAAGCTCAGCGGAGCACTGGCCGACCGCATCGACCTCTCGGTGGGGGTCGAGCGGCCCACGGCCCAGGAGATGGCCGCCGGCGCGCCGGTCGGCTCGGCCGGGGTGCGCGAGCGGGTGGTCGCTGCCCGCGAGCGCCAGGAGCGCCGGCTCGGTCTCGGGCGCTGCAACGCGGACATGACGCTCGCCGAGTTGCGCGATGCGACCTCGCTGACCCGCGAGGCGCGGCGCACGCTGGCCCAGGGCCACGCCCAGCTGCGCCTCAGCGGCAGGGGGCACGACCGCGTTCTGCGCGTCTCGCGGACGATCGCCGACCTGGAGGGCTCGGACGCCATCACCGACGAGCACGTCGCTCGCGCCATCGGCCTGCGGCGCCGGGGGAGCGAATGACCTCGAGCGTCTGGCGCCTCCCGCGCGGCGACGAGGGCTACCCGGCGCCGCTGCAGGACCTCGACGAGCCACCGGCCGCCCTGCACGGGATCGGCGACGCGGGCCTGGTCAGCGGGATCGGCAGGAACACGGCGGTGACCATCGTCGGCTCGCGTAACCCCAGCTCGTACGGGCTCGAGGTGGCGGAGGAGCTGGGCTACCTGCTCGCCGACGCCGGCCTCGTCGTGGTGAGCGGGATGGCGCTTGGGATCGACGCTGCCGCCCACCGGGGAGCGCTCGAGGCGGCCGGTCCTACGATCGCCGTCCTCGGCAGCGGACCGGACGTCGTCTATCCACGAAGCGAGCGCAGGCTGTACGAGCGGATCACCTCGGCGGGCGCCGTCGTCTCCGAGATGCCGCCGGGGACCGTCCCGGGACCCGGCTGCTTCCCGAAGCGCAACCGGATCATGGCCGCGCTTGGGACCATGACCGTGGTCGTCGAGGCCGCGCAGCCCTCCGGCTCGCTGATCACTGCCGAGCAGGCCGCCAAGCTCGGCCGGGAGGTGGGCGCGGTGCCGGGCCGTGTGACGAGCCGGGTGGCGCGGGGCACCAACGCGCTGCTCGCCGAGGGCGCGGGGGTGATCCGCGACGCCCAGGACGTCCTCGATCGAATGGTCGGCGTGGGAGCCCGGACGGTGCATCGTGACGGGCCGG
>DASQCL010000042.1:0-4516 GCA_035634715.1 Solirubrobacterales bacterium | reverse complement strand
CCAGCCAGGCCAAGGCCAAGGCGGTCAAGCCCGAGGTCGAGAAGCTCATCACCCTCGCCAAGGGCGGGAGCCTCCACGCCCGGCGCCAGGCGCTGTCGACGCTCGGCCAGGACCGTTTCCTCGTCCACAAGCTGTTCGAGGAGATCGGCCCGCGCTACGCGGAGCGCCCGGGCGGCTACACGCGGATCGTCAAGCTCGGCCCGCGCCGTTCGGACGCGACCGAGATGGTCTTCCTCGAGCTCGTCTAAGGCGGCTGCAAATCGGCGCCTGGCGTTGATTGTCGCCGCCTCATGTCCGCTTACAAGCTGACCATCGCCTACGACGGGGGCCCGTTCGCCGGCTGGGCCGCCCAGCCCGGCCTGAAGACGATCCAGGGTGAGCTCGAGGCAGTCCTGGAGCAGGTCCTCCAACGGCCCGTGCGGCTCACGGTCGCCGGTCGCACCGACGCCGGAGTACACGCCTGGGGGCAGGTGGCGAGCTTTGAGGTGGACGGCGATCCCCCGGACGCGCTCGCACAGCGGATCAACTCGATGCTGCCGCAGGAGATCGCGGTGCTGGACGCGCAGGCCGCGCCCGACGGCTTCGACGCACGGCGCGACGCACGGTCGCGGACCTACTGCTACTGGGTCATCGCCGGTCCGGTTCGCAACCCGCTCCAGTTGGGCCGCGCCCTCCGGTGGCCGTACCCGGTGGAGGCCGATGCCCTCGATCAATGTGGCTCGCTGCTGCTCGGGACACATGACTTCACGGCCTTCACGCCCACGCAGACCGAGCACGTCCGGTTCCAGCGGAACATCCTCCGCGCCGAGTGGCTGGCCCACGGGCTGGGGGAGCCCTTCCCGGGCCGGCTGCTCGAGTTCTGGATCGAGGCGGACTCCTTCATGAGGCACATGGTCCGCGCGCTGGTGGGGACGATGCTCGAGGTGGCCGGGGGCCGGCGCTCAATGGCCGACTTCGAGTCGCTGCTCGAGGGAGCGCCGCGCGACCGGGCGGGGGAGACCGCCCACGCGCACGGCCTCTACCTGGCCTCGGTGCGCTACTAGCTACTCGTCCTCGTCGTCGCCTGGCTCACTCAGCTCGACCTCCTCGCCGAGGCTCGCCGGTCGGCCGGGCAGGTAGATCGAGGAGCCCGTCGCCAGCATCACGGTCTTGCCCTCCGGGTTCGTCACGGTCGCCCGGGTGATCGCGAGCGTCCGCCCGGCGTGCACGACCTCGCCGCGCGCCACGAGCTCGCCGTCGCCAGGTTCGACGGGCCGCAGGAAGTTCGTCTTCAGGTCGAGGCCGGCGAAGGCGAGCCCCGCTGGAGCGGTCGTCTCGACCGCGCCGAGCATCGCGAAGTCGGCCAGCATCGCGATCGTGCCTCCCTGGAGCCTCCCGGACGGGCTCGCGAGCCACTCGGTGCGGGGCATGGCGAAGGTGGCCCAGCCCTCGCCGAACTCCTTCAGCCGG
Source organism: Solirubrobacterales bacterium (assembly GCA_035634715.1). Classification (GTDB taxonomy): domain Bacteria; phylum Actinomycetota; class Thermoleophilia; order Solirubrobacterales; family 70-9; genus AC-56. The sequence goes on along the minus strand of DASQCL010000042.1, from coordinate 3,067 downwards.
AGGCCGGTGAGGTGATGGAGAGGGGGTGGGGGCAGCTCGCCGGCGAGCTGGCGCGTGAGGATCTCGGCGCCGGAGAGCTCCGCCCACACCTCCTGGGGGATCACCCCGCCCGGCGGCGGACGCAGGTATGGATCCGGGGACTCGTGCGGCGGCGCGGCGTACGGCTCGATGGTCTCGGGCGGGTCCGGCACCTGCTCCAGCGGCGGAAAGATGGTCAGGCGGGAGGTCCCGTGGGCGATCAGCCGGTCGGCCTCCTCGTCGATCACGAACACCTCCGACAGGCCGACGGAGCGGCCGACGTGGATCGCCTGCCCGCCCGCGAGCAGCGTCGCTCCGATCCGTGCCGGGCGCAGGAAGGAGAGCGACAGCTCGGCGGTCGTGTACGGCGTGGCGGGGGGAAGCTCCGTCTCGATCGAGAGCCCGAACGCGATGTCCGCCAGGATGGCCAGGGCGCCGCCGGTGATCCGGCCGCTAGAGGAGGCAAGCCACGGCGACGCCGGCATCCTCGCCTCGGCCGTGCCGGTGCCGAATCCGGTCGGCATGGCGCCGGTCAGATGGCGGAGCGGCGGGGGCGGCATGATGCCGCGGCGCCAGCACTCGAGGCGACGCCGCCCCGGCCAGGCCATCAGGCGCGGGTCGGGGTAACCGCCGCGCACCGGCTCGCGCCAGACCTCCACGGCCTCCCGGGCTTCCGCACGCTCCATCGGCGCCAAGCTATCTGCTGGCGGTCTGAGGAAGCGGCGTCGGGCGCTCAGCCGCCGCCGTAGGCGACGATCAGGTCGGTCGCGATGCCGACGAAGAAGCCGAACGCGAGGAGGCAGAGGCCGAGCTCGCGGTAGCCGTAGCGCCGCATGGCCGTCCAGACCTCGCCGATCACGTAGAGGATCGCGCCGCCCGAGACGGCGTAGAACGCAAGCTCCAGAGGCTCCGAGGTGACGTTGTAGCCGACGATGGAGCCGAGGAGGACGGGGCCCCCGCCGATCAGGCCCGCCAGAGCGAGCCAGCCCCACGTGGGACGCACGGATCCAAGTGGGCCGACGATGCCGAAGCCCTCGGTGGCGTTGTGGAGGGCGAAGCCCACGATCAACACGGTCGCCAGGCTGATCTCGCCGGTGTTGGCGGAGACTCCGATCGCCAGGCCCTCGGCGAAGTTGTGCAGCCCGATCGCGGCGGCAATGGTCATGCCGGTCCGCAGGGCGCGGGCGCGCGCCTGCTGCTCGAGGGCGGCGGCGTCGTCCACGGTGATCTCGGCCGAGGCGCCGGACATCGGCGGTTGCGTGCCCGAGCCACGGCGCATCCAGGCCTCGAGGATGCTCAGCCCCGCGCTCCCGAGCGCGAACCCGCCTCCGAGCAAAAGGGCCAGCCAGAGCACGTGCCCGAAGCTCTCGCCGCCGTCCTTGAGCCCGGTGACCGCTTCCTCGACGATCTCGAACCCGTGCTCCATCACGTCGACGAAGAGGAACGCCAGCACGCCGACGGCGAACATCGCCAGCGCGACCTTGGCCCGCGGGCCGAGAAGCCGGAGACGCGCGAAGGGGAGCCCGAGGTAGATCGTGAACCCGGAAAGGGCACCGAGCAGGACGGTCTCAGTGAAGGACAAGGGCGCCTCTCTTGATCGTTCTGGTCACAGTCGTTGTCCTACCGCCGGACTATTCCCGACGAGCGAGGTGCGCTTTCTAGCATATTAGGTGACCCTAATGCAGCGCGACCGTGGGCTCGTGTTCCTCGAGTACGCCCCCGGGGCCGACATGGATTACCCGTCCCTAGAATCGAATACCTAAACCGCACCAGCCAGTTTCGGGGCTAAAGCCCCTCATCGACACCTATGCGAGTCCTCCTCACCAATGACGACGGAATCGGGGCCGAGGGCATGCATGCGCTGCGGCGGGCCCTCCGCCAGATCGACGGGATCGAGGTCCACGTCATCGTCCCCGACTCCAATCGCAGCGCCACGGCCCGGAGCATCACGACCCGCTCCCCGCTCTCGGTCGAGGAGGTCGAGCTCGACGACGGCTTCATTGCCTACGCGACCGACGGCACGCCGGTCGATTGCGTCCGCTTCGCGGATCTCGGCCTGGTGGGGGAGCGACCGGACCTGATCGTCTCGGGCATCAATCACGGATCCAACCTCGGCGACGACATCACCTACTCGGGCACCGTGGCCGCCGCGTTCGAGGGGATCGTGCTCGGCATTCCGGCGATCGCCATCTCCCAGCAGGGAAGCGCGCAGGAGATGGGGTTCCTCCCGGGCAGGAGCTTCGACTTCGCCTTGGCCGCGGGGATCGGGGCCCAACTGGTGCGGATGCTGGCCGACTCGCCCCTGCCGGCGGAGACCCTGCTGAACGTGAACGTCCCTGCGGGCGAGCCCGAGGGGATCGAGGTGACGGGGCTTGGCAAGCGCCTCTACAACGACAAGCTGCGGCTCGTCGGCGAGGACGAGGACGGCCGCCGCCGGTACCAGATCTACGGGTTCGAGCCCTCGTTCGAGGACGAGCCGGGGACCGATCTCGCCGCGGTCGCGCGCGGGCGGATCTCGGTCACGCCCGTCCACTTCGACCTGACCGACCGCGACGAGCTGACGCGGCTGCGCGAGTGGGACCTGGACCGGATCTTCAGGGAGGTGCTCGCTGGTGTCACGCCGTGACGCGTCGGCCGCGACGCCACTGAAGTGAGCCCGCGGGATCCGGCAAAGCGCGCGGAGGAGCTCCGCCGCGAGATCTCGCATCACGACCACCTCTATTACGTTCTCGACGACTCGGAGATCGGCGACGACGAGTACGACGCGCTGCTGGGCGAGCTGCGCCAGATCGAGGAGGAGCACCCGGACCTCCAGACGCCCGACTCGCCCACCCAGCGCGTCGCGGGGGGGATGCGTCCGCTGGACAAGTTCGGCGAGGTTCGCCACGCCGAGCCGATGCTCTCGCTCGCCAACGCGCGGAGCGCCGAGGAGTTCCGCGGCTGGGAGAACCGCCTTCACAACCGCCTGCGCCAGCTCGACATCGAGCCGGGCGACCTCCGGTTCGTCTCCGAGCCGAAGATCGACGGGCTCGCGATCTCGCTGACGTAC
>DASQCL010000041.1:0-12057 GCA_035634715.1 Solirubrobacterales bacterium | reverse complement strand
TACAACCACTACAAGCGCGTCCAGATGGCCCAGTCGGACGACGAGGAGGTTGAGCTCCAGAAGTCGAACATCCTCCTGCTCGGCCCCACCGGTTGCGGCAAGACGCTCCTGGCGCAGACCCTTGCGCGGATCCTCAACGTTCCTTTCGCGATCGCCGACGCGACTGCGCTGACCGAGGCGGGCTACGTGGGCGAGGACGTCGAGAACATCCTCTTGAAGCTGATCCAGGCGGCCGACTTCGACGTCAAGAAGGCCGAGACGGGGATCATCTACATCGACGAGGTCGACAAGATCGCCCGCAAGGCCGATAACCCGTCGATCACGCGCGACGTCTCCGGCGAGGGCGTGCAGCAGGCGCTTCTGAAGATCCTCGAGGGCACCACCGCCTCGGTGCCCCCGCAGGGCGGGCGCAAGCACCCCCACCAGGAGTTCCTGACGATCGACACGACGAACGTCTTGTTCATCTGCGGCGGCTCCTTCGCGCAGCTCGACAAGGTGATCGACCGGCGCATCGGCCACCACGGCGTCGGGTTCGGCGCCGAGGTCCAAAGCCGCGACCAGCGGGACACCGGCGAGCTCTTCGAGCAGGTCCTCCCCGAGGACCTCATGGAGTACGGGCTGATCCCCGAGTTCATCGGCCGCCTGCCGGTCGTGGCGGCGATCCATCAGCTCACCCGGGACGACCTGATCACGATCCTCACGGAGCCGCGCAACGCGCTCACACGCCAGTTCGAGCGGTTCTTTGAGTTCGACGACATCGAGCTGGTCTTCGCCGAGGATTCGCTCGGCTCCATCGCCGACAAGGCGCTCGACCGCGAGGTCGGCGCGCGCGGCCTGCGCTCGATCCTCGAGGAGACGCTCCTAGACGTCCAGTTCGAGCTGCCCTCGCGGCGCGACGTGCGCAAGTGCGTGGTGACCAAGGACACCATCCAGCGCGGGATCAAGCCGACGCTCGTGACCGAGGCCGCTCCGGACGAGCCGGGCGACGAGCTCGAGGAGCTAGAGGAAGAGTCGGCCTAGGGCGGGGGTGCCGCGGCTCGCTCGGCGAGCCAGCTCCGGCTGCCCGTCTTACACGACGCCGAGGCATCCTGCGGATCGAGCTTGCCGGAGATCCGGAGCGTTCCGTGAGCGGAGCCGTTGGAGATCCGCCCGTCCACATGTGCCACGGGGTCGCCCTGAGGCATGAAGACGTGCGACGTGCCGTCGAATTCACCCTGCACGACCCGGAAGGAGTCGTGGAGCGTGATGAAGCCAGTCTTGCCGGACGAGCCCGTATCGCACTTGTACGGAAGCCCTCGACTGGTGAAGAACGTCACCTTGCGGTTTCCAGATGACTTCTTCAAGTTGAAGCCGGTGTACGAATTGAGCCGGTGCTTGAGGCGCCCGTTGTAGTCGAGCTCGAACAAGGCGCTCGCGACCGGGGCGGCGACGGCGGCCGCCAGGCAGGTCACGAACAGGCAGAGCAGGATTTGCTTCATCCGATCCTCCGTGATCACTCCGAGGCCATCGTAGTCGGGCGGGCGAGAGGCCGCAATTAAACTCGCGCGTCATGGATGATGAGCGCCGGAAGCGGCTCGAGGACACCACGCGCTACGACCCCTCGGAGGTCGAGGGACGCATTCTGGAGCGCTGGCTCGACGGGGGCTACTTCCACCCGGACGCAGAGGGGAGCCCGGACGAGAACTTCTCGATCGCGATCCCGCCGCCCAACGTGACGGGCGCGCTCCACATGGGTCACGCCCTCAACGGCACCGTTCAGGACGTGCTCACGCGCCTCAACCGGATGCGGGGGCGGAACTCGCTCTGGGCCCTGGGCCTGGACCACGCGGGCATCGCGACCCAGGCGGTGGTCGAGCGGGAGCTAGGCGAGGAGGGCATCTCACGCCGCGACATCGGTCGCGAGGCATTCGTCGAGCGGGTCTGGCAATGGCGCGAGCAGTACGGCTCGGCGATCATCGAGCAGTTCAAGAGGCTCGGCGCCTCTTGCGACTACGACCGCGAGCGCTTCACCCTGGATGAGGGGTATGTGCGCGCGGTCGTCCGGGTCTTCGTCGCCCTGTACGACAAGGGCTACATCTACCGGGACAACTACATCGTCAACTGGGACCCCGGCTCCCGCTCGGCGATCTCGGACCTCGAGGTAGAGAACCGCGAGGTCGAGGACAGGCTGTACTACATCGACTATCCGCTCGAGGGCTCGGAGCGCGTCCTGACGGTCGCCACGGTCCGGCCCGAGACGATGCTGGCCGACACCGCCGTCGCTGTCAATCCAGATGACGAGCGCTACGGCGATCTCGTGGGCGAGCACTGCATTCTCCCGCTGGTCGGGCGCCGGCTGCCGGTGATAGCCGACGAGCACGTCGACCCGGAGTTCGGGACGGGCGCGCTCAAGATCACCCCGGGCCACGACCCGAACGACTTCGAGATCGGGCGTGCCAACGGGCTCGACGAGATCGTCGTCATCGGCGAGGACGGATTGATGAACGCGCAGGCCGGTGAGAGGGTCGCCGGCCTGTCCGTAGAGGAGGCCCGGGAGGCCGTCGTGGCAGCGCTCCGTGAGGAGGGGCGGCTGCGGGATGAGGAGACCTATCTGCACTCAGTCCCGTACTCGCACCGCTCGGGCCATCGCGTCGAGCCGCTGATCTCGCTGCAGTGGTTCTGCCGCATGGACGAGCTCGCGAAGCCGGCGATCGAGGTCGTTGAGCGGGGGCAGGTGAGCTTCGTCCCCGAGCGCTTCGCGCGGGTCTACCTCGAGTGGATGCACGGCCTGCGACCGTGGGTGCTCTCGCGCCAGCTCTGGTGGGGTCACCGGCTTCCCGTCTGGTACTGCGACGCGTGCGAGGAGACCTACGTCGCGGAGTCGCCGCCGGAGCGCTGCGGCGCCTGCGGTGGCGAGCTACGCCAGGAGGAGGACGTGCTGGACACATGGTTCAGCTCGGCCCTGTGGCCGTTCGCCGTGCTCGGCTGGCCCGACAACACTCCGGAGCTTCGGGCGTTCTACCCGACCGACGTCCTCGTCACGGCGCGAGACATCATCTTTCTGTGGGTTGCTCGGATGGTGATGATGGGGCTCGAGTTCGCCGGTGACATCCCCTTCGACGACGTCTACATCACGCCGGTGATCCAGGCCGCCGACGGCCGCCGGATGTCGAAGAGCCTTGGCACCGGGATCGACCCGCTTGACGAGATCGACAACCATGGCGCGGACGGCGTGCGGTTCGGCCTGCTCGCGATGTCCTCGACCCAAGATGTTCGGTACAGCGCCGAGCGCATTCAGCAGGGGCAGGATCTGGCGAACAAGCTGTGGAACGCCTCGCGATTGGTGCTGCTGAATGCAGCACCAGACAACTCCCGCCAGGAGCAAGCTCCTGTCGGGGCTCCGGGCGGGACGAGCCTTGTGCAGGGACCCCCCTCTTCCGAGCGGGTCGAAGACCGCTGGATCGTGTCGCGGCTTCAGCGGGCCATCGAGGGGGCCACGGCGAGCATCGACTCCTATGACTTCGCCCATGCCGCTCTCGACCTCTACGACTACTTTTGGTCCGAGCTCTGCGACTGGTACCTGGAGATCGTCAAGCCCCGGCTCTACGACGGCGACGCGGACGCCTCGGCGACGCTTCTGTGGGTGCTCGAGCAGACGCTCGCCCTGATCCATCCGGCGATGCCGTTCGTGACCGAGGAGATCTACTCCTATCTCCGCGGCGAGCTCGGCGACGACGCGCCGGAGATGCTTGTCGTCCACTCCTACCCCGAGATGGATCCTGAGCTGATCGACGAGCAGGCCGAGCGGGAGGTCCAGGCCTGGATCGACCTCACGCGCCAGGTCCGCCGCTGGCGGGACCTCGTCGGAGTTGCGGCGGCCAGCGTGCTGCCGGCGCGCGTCTCGGGCGGCGACGCGACGCCTCCGCATGAGCTCGTGGGGCGGCTCGCCAGGCTCTCGTTCGACGGCGCGGAGGGCGAGGCGCTGGCCACGTTCGGGTCGGTGGAGATCCTCCCATCGGAGGATGTCGATGCCGAGCAGGTGCGCCATCGCATCGCCGAGCGCCGCGACGCCCTGCTGTCGGAGGTGGCCCGCGCCGAGGGGAAGCTCTCGAACGCGCGATTCGTCGACAAGGCGCCGGCCGACGTGGTCGAGGCGGAGCGGGCGAAGCTGGCTCGCTATCAGGCGGAGCTGGAAGAGCTGCACCCGTGAACAGCACCAGCCAGTCGCCTCGCCTTTCGGCTCGGCGCTCAAATACCTGGACCTACGAAGAGGCGGAGCGCTACCTCCTCTCGCTCGAGCCGCTCGGCTGGCGGTTCGGGCTCGACCGAATCCGCCGGCTGGTCACGGTGCTCGGCATGCCCCAGCATCGGTTCGCGTCGATCCACGTCGTGGGGACGAATGGGAAGTCCTCGGTGACCGAGATGACCGCCGCCCTCCTCGAGGCGCACGGGCGCACGGCGGGGGTCTACCTCTCCCCGCACACCGAGCGCTGGTCCGAGCGCGTCAGGGTGGGGGGAGCCGAGATCGGCGGCGACGAGTTCGGCGCCGCTGTGGAGCGCACGGCGCAGTCGGTCGAGGTCGTGAACCGCTCGCTGGAGGAGGGGGAGTCGGTCACGCAGTTCGAGGCGGCGACGGCCGCCGCCTTCGTTGCACTGGCTCAGTCCCGGGTGGAGTTCGGCGTAATCGAGGCTGGCCTGGGCGGTCGCCTCGACGCGACCAACGTGCTGCCCTCGCAGGCGACCGTCCTGACCTCGGTCGGGCTCGAGCACACCGAGTGGCTCGGCGACACCGAGGAGGAGATCGCCGCCGAGAAGCTGGCGGTGCTTCGTGACCATTCGACGCTGGTCGTCGGCGAGCTTTCGCCCGCCGTTCGCTCCCTCGCCGAGCAGACCGCCCGTGAGCGAAGCGCGACGCTGGTCACCGCCGCGGACCACGACCCGGACGTCGCGGACCTCGCGGTCCCGGGCGCGTATGCCCGGCGCAACTTCACCGTTGCGAGCGCCGCGGCCACCGCGGTCATCGGCCCACTCGATCCGGACCGCGTGCATGCCGTCGGGGCCGGCCTGGAGCTTCCCGGGAGGATGGAGGTCCTTGCCGGCGACCCACCGATCGTGCTCGACGCGGCCCATAACCCGCCCGGCGCCGCAGCGCTGGCCGAGGCGCTCCCGGAGGCCGTCGGCGGGGCGCCGGTCGTCGCCTGTCTCGCAGTGCTCGCCGACAAGGACGCGGCCGGGGTGCTGGCCGCGCTGGCGCCGCGGGTCGAGCTCGCGGTGTGCACCGAGCTTCCCGCGGACCTCCTCGCCCATGCCGGCCGGCCCGCCGCGCGATCCCTCGATGCCGTACAACTCGCGGAGGCGGCCGCGGATGCCGGCATCGCGACGGAGATCGTCCCCGATCCGGCGGCGGCCGTGGGGCGGGCCGTCGCCGAGGCCCGTTCCCGCTCGGGTGCGACTCTCGTCAGTGGTTCGCACTACCTCCTCCGGTACGCTTTCCAGGCGCGGTCCTAGAGGGGTCGAGATGGCCGCCGGGCCGCGACCGCGATAGGCGCCATGGATCGAGAGGCACGCTCAGAGCTCCTACAGATGATGGGCTTGGTCGCTGCGGTTGTGGCGATCGTGATCCTCGTTTTCTTCGGCCTGGGGTACCTTTTTGGGCGGCTGTTCCTCTAGGAGGCAACCCACCCGATCCGGACCGCCACCAGGGATTAAGCCGTAATTAACGAAGTAGACTCAGCTCCCTTCCCATGCGCCTCCAGCCATGCCCGTAGTAGCGCTCTTCGGCATCACGAACAGCGGTTTGAACCTGTTCGTGAATCTCGTCGTGCTGTTCCTGGTGGTCGTCTGGATCGCGCTCATCGCCTGGACCTTCCTCGACGCCCGCCGCCGCATCAAGGACCCGGTCCTGGTCGCCTGCGCCACCGGAGCCTCGCTGTTCCCGTACGTGGGCACGATCATCTACTCGATCCTGCGCCCGCCGGAGTTCCTCGAGGACGCCAAGGAGCGGGAGCTGGAGATCCGATCCTCCGAGCTGCGCGTGAAGCAGCTCGAGGAGCAGTCCTGTCCGAATTGCGCATATCCGATCGAGCGCAGCTACCTCCGCTGCCCGAACTGCCGCGCGAGGGTCAAGGACCCGTGCGAGAACTGCGACAAGCCGATCGACCCGCGCTGGGTCGTCTGCCCGTACTGCGAGATGCCGCAGCGCCGCGCGCCCGAGCCGCCCGCCCGAGTCTCGCGTGAGGAGCGGCCTCGCGAGGAGCGCGCGCCCTCAAGGCCCGCGCCGCGCACGAAGCGCCCGGCGAGCAGCCGGCCCGCGACCGCGCGCAGCCAGGCCAGCTCTGAGGCACAGACTCGCCCGCGGCCGACCCGGTCCAGCCGGTCGAGCCAGTCCCAGGCTCCGACGACCAAGCAGCGCAAGCCCTCGTCCTCGCGGAGCAAGCCTTCGTCGGGCAGCGGCCGCGACGGGTCGTCCGACGGGCGAGAGCGCCCCGCGACGGCGTCGTAGGGCGCTCCGAGGCTCAAGCCCGGGTTCGTCGCCGTTCCTGCGAGCCCCCGGCGCGTGCGATGGCGCCACCGTGCGCCCGGCAATGAGGAGGAGCCCAATCCGTCAGCTTCGTATCAACGCAATCTGTTCCCGGTCTCCGGGAATGGATTGCGTTGACCCGGTCCTGTTCTCAGCGATGGATGGATTCCGGTGCCTATATCGCCGAAATCCATCCATCGTGCTGCGAGTCCGATCGGGCGCTGCCCTACATGCCCTTCTCCATCTCGCGTTGCCGGCGCGCACCGCCGGTCCTTGCGCCGATAGATTCCCGCGCCCGTGCCCGCGCCGTCCAGAACCCTGATCCTCGTCAAGCCCGACGCCTTCGAGCGCGGGCTCACCGGCGAGGTGCTCGGCCGCTTCGAGCGCAAGGGCCTGCGGCTCGTCGCCCTGCGGCAGCTCACCATCGACGATGAGTTCGCCGGGCGCCACTACGAGGAGCACACGGACAAGCCCTTCTTCGGGGAGCTCATCGAGTTCATCACCGGCGGGCCTCTCGTAGCGGCGGTGCTCGAGGGCGTGGACGCGACTACGGCCGCCCGGCAGCTGATCGGGGCGACGAACCCGCTCGAGGCCGCTCCCGGATCGATCCGCGGCGACTACGCCGTCGAGGTCACGTTCAATCTCGTCCACGGCTCCGACTCGGACGAGTCGGCCCAGCGCGAGATCGAGCTCTGGTTCCCCGACCTCGACTGATCCTCGCCTCGGCGTCGCCGCGGCGGCGCGAGATCCTGGGGGCACTGGGCGTCCCCTTCGATGTGTTCGTGCCCGAGGTGGAGGAGCTGACCGAGGGCGAGCCCGAGGAGACGGTGGTCGAGAACGCGCGTCGTAAGGCGCGCGCCGGGAAAGGGATGTTGGTGAGGGGGCTTCAGCCCCCGAAACTGGCTGGTGCCGGTAGTGGTGTGGCAGGTGGGGAGCGCAGCCTGGTCCTCGGGGTCGACACGGAGGTCGTGCTGGACGGCCGGCTGCTCGGAAAGGCCGCGGACGAGCGCGAGGCGCGCGAACGCCTCGAAGCGCTGACCGGCCGCACGCACGACGTGCTGGGCGGCGTGATGGTGATCGGCCGTCGGGACGACTCGACCCTGGACTTTGTCGGCCACAGTTCGACAAAGTCCAGTCTCGGCCGGGATGCATCTCCCCCGGTGCCCGGCGACGAAGTCGCCGAACGCTGGGGCCTCGCGAAGTCTCGAGTGACCTTCCGCGAACTCCCCCCGGACCTCCTCGCCGCCTACCTCGCGTCGGGCGAGTGGCGGGATCGGGCCGGGGCCTACGCCGTGCAGGGGCTGGGGTCGATGCTGGTCGAGCGGGTTGAAGGAGACCTTTCAAATGTCATCGGTCTGCCGGTCGCGTTGCTTCTCGACTTGGTCCCCGGTTTGCTCGAGGCAGCAGGAGGTTCCCGCTAGAGCGGTTTTGGCCTAACCCTTAGGTTTACGTCGAGGTTCGAAAACGGGCCTCATTCTGGCGTTGAGACTGCTTCAGTGTTCGCTACACTCGGCGCGCGGCGCGGCCGCTGTTGCTGCTCGACTCGATACGCCTGGGACGGAGGAGCACGGCGCCGGATGGATGCGAAGACCGCCCCGCGCGCGCTAGGCAAGACCCGTCCGCTCCCATAAGGCTTTCACTGATCACCCGACAATGGGCTTCTTTCGCAACCTGACCGGCTTTGGCGGCCGCGACATGGCGGTGGACCTCGGGACCGCGAACACGCTCGTCTACGTACGAGGGCGTGGGATCGTGCTCTCGGAACCCTCGGTCGTCGCAGTCGACGCTCGCAGCGGCGAGGTCCACGCCGTGGGCGTAGACGCGAAGCGGATGCTGGGGCGCACCCCCGGGACGATCCGTGCCATCCGGCCCCTGAAGGATGGTGTGATCGCCGATTTCGACGTCACGGAAGAGATGCTGCGGCACTTCATACAGCGGGTCCACCAGAACCGATTCGCCCATCCTCGCGTGGTGGTGTGCGTCCCCTCCGGCGTTACCGGGGTCGAGAAGCGTGCAGTGGAGGAGGCTTGCCTCTCGGCCGGCGCCCGCCAGGCCTATCTCATCGAGGAACCCATGGCCGCCGCGATCGGCGCCGGGCTGCCCGTCGCCGAGCCCACGGGGAGCATGGTCCTGGACATCGGCGGTGGGACGAGCGAGGTGGCCGTCATCTCCCTGGGCGGCATCGTCGTCTCGGAGTCGATCCGAGTTGGCGGCGACGAGCAGGACGAGGCGATCGTCAACTACTGCAAGCACGAGCACAAGCTTTTGATCGGGCAGCAGACCGCCGAGGAGGTCAAGCTCGAGATCGGCTCTGCCACACACCTGCCCGAGGAGGTCACGACCGAGATCCGCGGCCGCGACATGGTCACCGGCCTCCCGAAGACGATCGTGCTCAGCTCGGCCGAGGTCCGTGGCGCTCTCCAGGAGCCGATCAACCAGATCGTCGCCGCCGTGAAGGACACGCTGGACCGCACGCCCCCCGAGCTCGCCGGAGACATCATGGACCGCGGGATCATCCTCGCGGGCGGCGGCTCCCTGCTTCAGGGCATGGACCAGCGCCTTCGCGATGAGTGCCAGATGCCGGCCCAGGTCACGGAGTCGCCGCTGACCTGCGTGGCCGTGGGGTCGGGCCGCTCGCTCGAGGAGTTTGAGGTCATCCACCGGATGAGCCGGAACTCCCACCGTCGCCTGGTCGCGACCGGGTAGGCGCCGGAGGTACGGCGGTGTACCGCAAGCAAGTCCGGAGGCGCCGTGCGGTCCTGGTCCTCCTGATCGTCGTCGCTCTCGTGCTGATCTCGGCGACCTTCTCCCAGTCCAACAGCGGACCTTTGCATTCCGTGCAGCAGGGCGTCGCGTCGGTGTTCGCGCCGCTCGAGGACGGCGCCAGCCGAGCGTTGAAGCCCGCCCGCGACCTCGTCAACTGGGTGTCCGAGACCTTCAACGCGCGCGGCGAGAACTCGAGCCTGAAGACGGACGTGCAGAAGCTCCGCGCCCAGGTGGCGAGGCTGCAGTCGGCCCAGGGCGAGAACGACCAGCTGAAGAAGATCGTCGGCCTGGACCGAAAGCCTGTCTTCGCCGCCTACAAGATGGTCACCGCGCGCGTCGTCGGCGCCTCGCCGACCGTCTGGTACTCGACCGTCACGATCAACGCCGGGTCGGGCGACGGGGTTGCGGTCAACGACCCGGTGATCAACGGCGACGGGCTCATCGGCCAGGTCACCGACGTGACGCACTTCACCTCCAAGGTCACGCTCATCACCGACTCGGAGAGCGCGGTGTCGGCGAAAGTGCTCCCGAACGGCCCTCAGGGCGTCGCCGAGCCGGAGGCAGGCGACCCAAGCACGATGCTGCTCGACTTCATCGACAAGAGCGAGCCCATCCACCAGGGTCAGATGGTGGCGACTGCGGGGTGGACTAATGGTTCGCTCTCCTCGTGGGCGCCCGCGGACATCCCCATCGGCGAGGTCCAGGACACGACCGTGGGGCAGCAGGAGACGACCCAGAACGTGCACATCACTCCGTACGCCGACATGCGGAACCTCGACATCGTGCAGGTCGCGACGCAGGGCCCAGCTCGACCGGGGGTCGGCGGGTGATCGTCACGTGGCGCATCGGGCTGCGAATCGCGCTGATCGTGATCGTCGCGATCGTCCTGCAGGTCTCGTTCTTCTCCTACCTGACGCTCTTCGGAACGACGCCGAACATCATTCCGCTCGTCGCCGTGAGCCTGGGCCTCCTGGGAGGCGCCATGGTCGGCGCGGTCTCGGGATTCGTGCTCGGGTTCATCCTGGACTCGGTGCTGCTCGCGACGCTCGGGATCTCCTCGCTGACCCTGCTGACCGTCGGGTACCTGGCCGGCCGCTACCGCGAGGGCACGCAGATCGCGAACACGCTCATGCCGCCGATCATGATCGGGGTACTGACCATCGCGGCCTCGGCCGCCTTCTCGGCGTTGCAGCTCATGCTCGGCATCGACACGCAGGTGAGCCTGCTGGTGCTCCGGGAGGTCTTCGTGCAGGGGCTCCTGGCCTTCCTGTTCGCCATCCCGTTCTATCCGCTGATTCGCCGCGTCCTGCGCCCGGCGATAGTCGACGACGTCGTCGCCGGCCGCCGCATGGGATCTCCGATCCGCGCCGGCTCCAACCGCCCGCGCCGCCGTCTCCCGCGTCGGCGGAGCGCGCGCGTGCGTAGGGCCACGGGGGTCTCCTGATGTTCAACGAACGCGAGCGGCCCGTCCTGCCCGCGCAGTTCGCGATGCGCGTCGCGATCCTCTCCGGGATCGCTCTGGTGATGTTCTCGATCATTTTCTTCCGGCTCTGGTACCTGCAGGTGCTGTCGAGCGACCATTACCTGAAGCTGGCCCAGAACAACCAGGTCCGCGACGTGACGGTGCAGGCGCCGCGCGGGGAGATCCTCGACCGCAACGGCAAGGTCCTGGTTGACAACCGCACCGCTCTCGCTCTCCAGATCCTGCCCACGGAGCTTCCGCAGAAGCGCCACAAGCAGCGCGAGGAGTTCGCGCGGCTGAGCCACGTGATCAACATGCCCACGGACCGGATCGAGAAGCAGATCCGCCAGCAGACCAAGGACCTGCCCTCGAACCCGGTCACGCTCAGGCGCGACGTCAGCTACGACCTCGTCTACTACCTACGCGAGAACCAGGACAAGTACCCGGGCGTCACGGTCCAGCGGGTCTACGTGCGGAACTACCCGGACGGCAGTCTGGCGGCGCAGATCTACGGCTACGTTCGCGAGGTCACGAAGCAGCAGCTCAACGAGGCCCGCTATCAGGGCCTCCAGCCCGGCGACCAGGTCGGCCAGTCGGGGATCGAGAACACGTACGACAACGTCCTGCGCGGAACCAACGGCATGACCCGCGTTCAGGTCGACGCGGCGGGCAACCCCACGGGCCACATCCTGAACCAGGTCCAGCCCAAGCCGGGCGACAACCTGGTCCTGTCGCTCGATCGGCCCGTGCAGCAGGCCGGCGAGCAGGCGATCAACTCCTTCAGCACGCCGGGCGCCTTCGTCGCGATGAACGTCAAGAACGGCCAGATCCTCGGACTGGGCTCGTCGCCGAGCTTCGACCCGGCCGTCTTCTCCAAGCCGGTGATCCCCACCTCGGTGTACAAGCAGCTCACCAGCCAGACCACCTACGCGCCGCTCACGAACCGCGCGATCCAGGGCCTCTATCCCACGGGCTCGACGTTCAAGCTGATCACCGCTACCGCGGCGCTCGAAGGCGGGCTCATCACGCCGGACTCGACGGAATACGACCCTGGCTACTTCAGGATCGGCGGCGTGACGTTCAAGAACGCGGAGGGCGCGGCCAACGGGGCGCTGTCGCTGCGCAAGGCGCTGCAGGTCTCCGACGACGTCTTCTTCTACCAACTGGGCGCCCAGGCCTACAACAAGGGCGACGGCCAGCTGATCCAGCGCTGGGCGCGCAAGTACGGGCTGGGGCAGTACACGGGCATCGACCTGCCGGGCGAGTCGCCGGGCCTGATCGCGGGCCCGGCCGCGAAGAAGATGCTCTACAAGGCGAAGGTCTCCGACAC
>DASQCL010000040.1:0-17229 GCA_035634715.1 Solirubrobacterales bacterium | reverse complement strand
TCGACGACGCCGCGAGCGCCCTCCGGTCCTATGCCGACGGGATCGAGGCCGAGCCGGAGCGGCTCGAGCAGCTCGAGGAGCGATGGACCGCTCTCGACCGCCTGCATCGAAAGCACGGCGGCACGACCGAGGCGGTGCTGGCCCACGCGGAGCGCTGCCGAGCCGAGATCGAGCGGCTGGAGAACGCGGAGGAGCTGGCTGCCGAGCTCGAGAGACGGCTGGCCGCGGCCGCCGCGCGGCGGGCGGAGCTCGCGGCGGAGCTCGCCAAGGCGCGTGCCAAGGCCGCGAAGCAGCTCGAGCGCCGGGTAGGGGACGAGCTCGGCGCGCTCGCGATGGAGGGCGCCTCTGTAGAAGTGCACATCGAGCCACACCCCGACGGTTTCGGCACCGGCGGATCGGAGACGGTCGAGTTCCTGGTGGCGACCAACCCGGGGATTCCCGCGTCGCCGCTCCGCGATGCCGCATCGGGCGGCGAGCTCTCGCGGATCATGCTCGCGCTCACCGGCCTCGGGGCCGGGGGCGGCGCTGGCACCGTGGTCTTCGACGAGATCGACGCCGGCATCGGCGGCAACACCGCCCGGGCGGTGGGGGAGAAGCTTCGCGAGCTGGGAGCCGAGCGCCAGCTCATCTGCATCACACACCTGCCGCAAGTTGCGTCGGTGGCCAACGCGCACTTCCGAATCGTCAAGGAGTCCGGGGGCAAGAGCGCGCAGGCGACGGTCGAGCGGGTCGACGGCGACGAGCTCGTCGCCGAGATCGTGCGCATGCTGGGCGGCAAGCGCGACGACGAGACCGCGAGCCGCCACGCGCGCGAGCTGCTCGCGGCGGCCTGAGCGGTTATCCGGCCACTGGCGCAGCGCCGTCGAGAATCACCTGCGCGACGAGCCGGCGGCACGCAGCTCCATGACGGTTGTGAGCAAGCCTCGCGCTGGGCGGGTGAGGCATGCGTGAGCCGGCGCCGCGAAGGTCGGATTCCGAGGGCATATCGGACGGAATCCCATCCATCGTTCGGGGGCCCGCCCTTGCGGCGCTGCATAGCGTCCCCCTTGCGCGGATAATCACCACCATGGCGACGTCCGTTCGCAGACGTAACCGTGGCCTGTTCCGGGGCTCGCGGTCCGGCCCGGCTGGGCCGGAGGTGACGATCCAGGGGAGCGCCCGGCTCGGGCGGAAGACGAAGGTGCTCGTCCGCCGCCTGGGTGCGGCGGACATCGCGATCATCGACCACGCGGACCTCGATCGGATCGCCGCTGAGGATCTCGTGGCCACGGGGGTTCCGGCGGTCGTGAACGTGGCGCCCTACTCGACCGGCCGCTACCCGAACGCCGGGCCGCTGACGCTCGCGCAGGCGGGGGTCCGGCTGATTGAGGCACCCGCCGCGCCGCTCTTCGAGGAGCTGCGGGACGGTGACCCCGTCGCGATCGCCGGCGGCGAGATTCGATGCAACGGGGCGGTGCTGGCCACGGGCCGCGTCCTTGACGTCGCCGAGCTCGCCGAGCAGCTGGCCGAGCAGCGGGCGCGGATCGACTCCGCCCTCATGGACTTCACCGAGAACACCATGACCCACCTCCGCGAGGAGGGCGCGCTCCTCGCCGGTGGGTTGGACCTCCCACGGACGCGGACGAGATTCCGCGACCGTCACGTCCTGATCGTGGTCCGCGGGAGCACCTACCGCAAGGACCTGCGTGCACTCGCGCCGTATATCCGGGGCGTGAAGCCGCTGCTGGTCGGCGTTGACGGTGGGGCGGACGCCCTACTCGAGGCCGGCTGGAAGCCGGACGTGGTGCTGGGCGACATGGACTCGGCGAGCGATGCCGCGCTTCGCTCGGGCGCCGAGCTGATCGTCCACGCGTACCCGGACGGCCGCGCGCCCGGAGCCGGGCGTCTCGAGGACCTGGGCCTCGACCATCTGGTTCTCCGCTCGGTCGGCACGAGCCAGGACGTCGCGATGCTCCTCGCGCACGAGCAAGGCGCCGGGCTGATCGTGAGCGTTGGCGCGCACTTCAACCTGGTCGAGTTCCTCGAGCGAAGCCGCGCGGGGATGTCCTCCACGTTCCTGACCCGACTGCGGGTGGGCGAGCTCCTGGTCGACGCCAAGGGCGTTAGCCGGCTCTACAACCCCGGCGTCACGGGCCACCAACTCGCGATGTTCCTGGCCGCATCGCTCGTGCTGCTGGCGATCGTGATCATCAACACCCCGGCGCTCAGCGATCTCGTCGACCTGATCTGGCTCAAGCTCAAGATCATCCTCGGCATCTAGCCACCCGCCCGGCGGGCGCTCAACTCCTATCCTCGACGGCTGGATATGGGGTATTCAGGGCGCTACCACGCCGCATCGCTCGCAGCCGTGTTCATCGCGCTTGCGATCGGGATCCTGATCGGGGTCGGCCTCGGGCACAAGGTGGTCTCCGGGACGACGAAGAACCTCGAGCAGAGCCTGAAGAGTGACCTCGCGTCGGCGCGCGGCCGCGCCGACGACCTCCAGGGCCAGCTCAACCGCCAGAACGAGTTCGAGCAACAGGCCTTCCCTGCGCTGGCCGGCCGGGTGCTGCGCGGCGACCGCATCGCCGTCGTGGCCCTCGGGGCGCTTCCCGACGACATCAAGGGCGACGTCCAGGAGGTGGTCGGGCCCGACAGCCCCACCGGGGCGGCGCTCGCAGAGGTCGCTGTCGTGCGCGAGCCGCCGGACCTTTCGGCGATCGCCGCGGCGGCGCCGAAGGGCAGCGAGGGCTCGAAAGTCGCCCGCGATCGGACAGCACTGACCTCCGTCGCAAAGCGAATGGGCCGCTCACTGATCTTCGGCGGGCCGACCTTCAAGCGCTTTCGCGGCGCGATGCTCGACCAGGTCAGCGGGCGGCCGGGCGGCATCGACGGCGTGATCGTGATTCGCCAGCAGCCCACGGACCTGGCTCAGCATCAGGCCTCGGAGACGGCCACCCTCGAGTCCGGGATCATGGCCGGGCTCAAGGACACCCAGGCGCCGGTCGTCGGTGCCGAGCGCACCGACACGCAGCCGTCCTCGATCAGCTTCTTCACGAGCAACGGCGCGACCGCCACCGTAGACAGCGTCGATCTGATCTCGGGGCGGGTGGCACTCGTTTACGCCCTGAACGGAACCGAGGGGAACTACGGGGTCAAGGCCACGGCGGACAGGCTGCTCCCCGCCCTGCGCCATCCCCGGCCGCCGGCCTTCGCCGCCGGCGCCTCGCCGTGAGGCTGGCGGGCCTCGCGGTCTCCTTCGCGGTCGCCGCCGTATTCGCGGGCCCGTGGCTCGCCGACATGCGCCGGCACGGCCTCGCCCGGGACAACTACAGGGGCCGGCGGGTCGCGTTCCCGGCGGGCGCGGTGCTCGTCGCCTGCTCGCTCGTCGCGCTGGCGCCCCTGGCGATCCTGGACGACCGCGCCAACCTCGACCTGCTCGATCCCGGCCTGCGGCGATGGGCCGTGTACGTCCTCGGTATCTCACTGCTCGGGCTGATCGACGACGCGCTCGGCCGGGGCTCGGACGAAGAGACGCCGCGCGGTTGGCGCGGCCACGCGCGGGCCGTCGCATCCGGGCGCTTCTCCACTGGCGCGATCAAGGCCGTCGGCGCCCTGGCGCTCGCCGCGTACGCGACCTCGGGTCTGGGGCAGCGGGACTTCGCCTACGTCGCCGACCTGGCGCTGCTGCTTCTCACGACCAATCTCTTCAACCTGCTCGACCTGCGGCCCGGGCGCGTCGAGAAGGTCTTCATCGCGCTCCTCGCTGCGGTTTGCATTGCCGCGTGGACGTCGGTGCCCATCGAGCTCCTGGGTGTCTTCATCGGCCCGGTGCTGGTGGTCGCCGCGTCCACGCTGCGGGAGCGGGCGATGCTCGGGGACACCGGCGCCAACCTGGTCGGGGCCCTCGCCGGGGTGACGCTTCTGGTGAGTCTGGGGGAGACGGCGCGCTACGTGGCCCTCGGCATCGTCCTCGCGCTGAACATTTATGGGGAGTTTCGGTCGATCTCCCGAACGATCGACGGTGTTCCGCTGCTGCGCTCTCTAGACTCGCTCGGCAGAGTTGATTAGGCGCCAGCACCGACAGATCCGCGGATGAAGCCAGGCGAGACCAGGTTCATCTTCGTCACCGGCGGCGTCGTTTCTTCGCTGGGCAAGGGCATCGCCGCGAGCTCCATGGGGCGGCTGCTCGTGAGCCGGGGCTTCCGGGTCCAGCTACAGAAGTTCGATCCCTACATCAACGTCGACCCGGGGACGATGAGCCCGTTCCAGCACGGCGAGGTGTTCGTGACCGAGGACGGGGCCGAGACCGACCTCGACCTGGGCCATTACGAGCGCTACACCGACGAGAACACCTCGCGCGCCTCCAACGTCACCGCGGGCGCGGTCTACAACTCGGGGATTCGCCGTGAGCGCCGCGGGGACTACCTCGGCGCCACGGTCCAGGTGATCCCGCATATCACCGACGAGATCAAGCAGCGCATCCTGATCGTCGCCGAGTCTCAGGCCGTCGACTTCGTGATCACGGAAATCGGCGGGACGGTGGGCGACATCGAGTCGCTGCCGTTCCTGGAGGCCATCCGCCAGCTCTACACGGACCTCGGGCCGAAGCGGTGCATGTTCGTCCACCTCACGCTGGTGCCGTACGTCGGGCATGCGGGTGAGCTGAAGACCAAGCCCACGCAGCACTCGGTCAACGAGCTGCGGCGCATCGGCATCCAGCCGCAGGCGCTCGTGTGCCGCTCCGAGAGGGGCCTCGACCGCGAGATCCGCAAAAAGATCGCGCTGTTCGGAAGCGTGCCGGAGGACGCCGTCATCTCGGCGCGGGACGTTGACAACGTCTACAAGGTTCCGCTCGTCCTTCGGGCCGAGGGCATGGACGATCTCATCCTCGATCACTTCGACATCGAGACCGAGCCGCCCGACCTCTCGGACTGGGAGGCGCTCGTGCGCAAAGCCGACGCCTGCGAGGGGGTGGCAAGGATCGCCCTGGTCGGCAAGTACGTCCAGCTCGTGGACGCCTACAAGTCGGTGATCGAGGCGCTTAACCACGGCGGCTACCACCACGGCATCAACGTGGACGTGAAGCTCGTCGACTCCGAGGACTTCAACGCGGACGAGATCGCCGAGTGGGCCGACGGGATCCTGATCCCCGGCGGCTTCGGCGAGCGCGGGATCGAGGGCAAGATCGAGGCGGCCCGGGTCGCGCGGGAGAACGGCATCCCGTATCTCGGGATCTGTCTCGGCATGCAGATCGCGGTCGCCGAGTTCGCGCGCAACGTCGCCGGCATGGACGGCGCCAACTCGACCGAGTTCGACCCCGAGACGCCCTATCCGGTCGTCGACCTGCTTCCCGAGCAGAAGGAGGTCTCCGACATGGGAGGGACCATGCGCCTCGGCGCGGACCCGGTGAAGATCCACGAGGGCACGCAGGCTCGAGAGATCTTTGGCGAGGCGGTCATCTACAAGCGCCACCGCCACCGGTATGAGGTGAACAACCAGCTACGGCGTCGCCTCGAGGACGAGGGCCTGGTCGCCGGCGGAACCTCGCCCGATGAGCGGCTCGTCGAGATCGTGGAGCTGCCCGACCACCCGTTCTTCGTCGCCTCGCAGTTCCACCCTGAGTTCAACTCGCGGCCGACGCGGCCCGAGCCGCTGTTCCGGGAGTTCGTCGGGGCGGCCGCCAGGCGAGCTGGTCAGCGCGGCCCCGCTGCCGTCGAGGAGTCAGCCGACGCCGAGGAGGCCGGGGACATTCAGGTCCGCCGCTCCGGCTGAGCACAGACCCGGGTCGGTCACTTCATCTCTCCCTGTCCGGCCTTCATGGAGCCGTCAGAGTTGCCATGCATTGACTTGCCCTGCCTCGCGTCCATCGAGTCGCTCTTCATGGGTCCGCCGTGCTTCGAATCCATGGAACCTTGATCCATGGACCCGCTTTGCTTCGAATCCATCGACCCGCCCTGCGTCGAGTTCATGGAGCCGCCCTCCATCGAGCTCATGGCCTTCATCGCCTCGGGCGAGTCGGGGAGGGTGAGCCCCGGGACGCTCGATGGCGTGATCGCCACCGAGAGGCCGAGCACCAGCAGTAGGAGGGCGATGGCCCGGCTCGTCGCCACCGGCCACGGAAGCAGCTTCTCGGCGGCGATCAGCGCTGCGATGAACGCCATCCAGCCAATGCTCATGACCCCCAGCGCGAACAGGGCGGCCATCAGCGCCCAGCAGCAGCCGACGCACCAGGCGCCGTGGAGCAGCCCCACCCGCAACGCGCCGGTTCGGCCTGGACGCCAGTGCTGCATCAGAAAACCGAATGGGCTGCGGCAGTGCCGAAGGCAGGTGTCCTTGAGGGGGGTCAGCTGGTAGATGGCCGCGAGGACGATGATCCCGCCGGCGAGCTCGGGGCCGGCGTTGTGCCACGAGAAGGTGTCGCCGGTCACGGCCTTTCCGAGCTCGTAGACGCCGTAGCCCACCAGGCCGGCCCCCGCCCAGGTGATCAGGTAGCCGGCGACGAAGAGCGTCGTGGCGCCGACCGGCGCGGACTGCCCCTTGGCCCGGCGCGCATCCTGGATGCGGACGTGCATGGTGACCATCGGGGCGATGGACGGGAACATCATCCCGGCCATCATCACCACCCACACGCCAAGGAAGAACCCGAGCGTGCCGGGGTCGGTGCCCGGCCCGGCGTCCATGCCACTCATCTGATTGTCGGTCACGATCCAGGCGACCGCCGCCAGCACGAAGAGGAGGCCGATGAGGCCGACCTGGATGAGCCCGGGAAGCGGCGGCGCACGCCGAATCGAAGCGGATTCCATCAGGCGATCATTGCGCCCATCGAGCTCACTTCTCGTCCGGACCGGACCAGTCGAAGGGGAAATGCTTGCTTGAGCGGCCGGGCCAGCTCCACTTGAACCCGAATGCCTCGACCTCGTCCTCGGTGGCGGTTCCCCAGGTGGCCACCTGGCCCGGACCGACCTCGGCGCCGGGGGCGTTGTGGACCTCGACGCGCGTTCCCTCGAGGCTCGTCGGGCCCACGAGCGCCTCTGCGCCGCCCCTCGCCTTTCCCGGCACCTCCACCCGCCAGTTGGCCAGGTCGTCGGCGATCTCGATCTCGATCGGGACGTACTCGATGCCGCGGATCTCATCAATCAGGGCTGCGAACCCGGCCGGCCAACCGCCGGCCTGCCCCCCGAAGATCGCCTGTATCGCCTCACGTTGCGGCTCGTCGGCGCGCTCGTCGATGAAGAAGCCCATCGCCGGCTTCGCCTCGCCCTCCCAGATATTCCCCTCGAACGAGCCGACGGCGACCACGTTCAGGCCGTCAAGTCCCACGTCTCCGTAGTTCCCGTCGCGCACGCGCCAGGCGAGGATGCCGTCGCACTGGCCCTCGTCGGGTGCCTGGGCGAAGGTACAGGCGCACGGCACACGGCACCGGCAGACATCGAACCAATCGCCCTTGAGCTGCCAGTTCGGTACGTCGGCCATCGCGCCTCCTATCGACCGGGATCAAGGCGATCCTTTCACTTGCCTGGACTCGAATCAAGCCGGGCGCCCAGGACATAGCCTGTGGCCGTGGCCGATGATCAGCGGATGTTGGATCGCTTCGTGCGGCTGTGTGAGGTGGCGAGCCCGACCGGGTCCGAGAGGGAGGTTGCCAACACCCTCCTGGCGGAGCTCCGCGAGCTTGGGGTGGAGGTCACCGAGGACGGCTCCGCCGGGCCGGCACAGGCAGGGTCCGGCAACCTGATCGCCCGCATCCCGGGCGAGCGCGACGGGTGGGTGATGTTCGCCGCGCATCTCGACACTGTGCCCCATCAGGGCGACATCGAGGTGGCCCTGGACCAGGGCGTCTACCACTCGGCCGGCGACACGATCCTCGGGGCCGACAACAAGGCGGCGGTCACGATCCTGGCCGAGATCGCCGCCCGGTCGGTGGATGCACGCCCGCCGCTGGGGCTCGAGCTGGTGTTCACGGTGGCGGAGGAGGACGGGCTGCGCGGTGCCAAGGCACTCGACCTCGGCGCACTTCGCTCGCCCTTCGGGTTCGTGCTCGACCACGCAAGCCCAATCGGCGAGGTGATCACCGCCGCGCCGACCTACAAGCGGCTCGCGGCCGAGTTCGAGGGCACCGAGGCGCACTCGGGAATCCGTCCCGAGGACGGCCACAGCGCGATCGCCGCCGCGGCAACCGCGATCTCCCAGATGGAGCTGGGCCGCCTCGATGAGGAGACGACGGCCAACGTGGGCGTGATCGCGGGGGGGACCGCGTCGAATGTCGTGGCCGGCCACTGTCGCGTGGACGGCGAGGCGCGGAGCCTCGATGACGAGAAGGCCAGCAAGGCGATCGGCGAGATGGTCGACGCGTGCACATGGGCGGCTGGCGAGCACGAATGCGACGTGGACGTCGAGGTCACGGAGATGTTCCAGGGCTACCGGCTGCCGTCGAAGTCCCGGTCGGTGACGATCGCGCGCACCGCGCTCGAGCGCCGCGGCGTGGATCCGGTCGAGACCTCTACCGGCGGCGGCAGCGACGCCAACGCGTTCAATGCGGCCGGGTTCGAGACGGTGCTGCTCGCCAACGGGACCGAGGCGAACCACACGCCGGAGGAGAGTGTCGCTCCTGATCGGATCGTCCAGATGTTCGGCATCTGCGAGGCGATCGTCGAGGAGGCGGCCGCTCGATGCTGAAGCTGCGCCGCGGCCTGGTGGTTGACACGGACCCGCTGACGGTGCAGATCGACGGCGAGCGCCGGCCGGCGTGGGCCGACTCGGCGATGGTCGGCGAGGTCGCCGACGGAGACGAGGTGGTGGTGAACACGGAGGCCGCCGACCTGGGGCTCGGCTCGGGCGGCTTCGACGTCGTGCACCTGAACCTGACGCGCGGGCTCGATGGGCCGGGGCCGGCCGCGGGCGAACACGTGATGAAGCTCAACTACACGTCCCTTCAGCATTCGATCGAGCCCGTCGAGACCCCCGAAGCCGCGGCTGGGACCTCATCCGAGGTCGCCTCATGCCCGGTCCTCGTCCTGCCGCTCCACGGCCACCTGGCGCCGAGCGCGTGGGCGGCGGACCGCGCGCGGCCGGGTATCCGGCTCGGTTACGTCCAGACGCCCGGCGGCGCGCTCCCCGGGGCGCTGTCGCGGGATGTTGCGCAGCTTCGCGAGCGCAGGCTCCTCGCCGGTCACGTGACCGCGGGAGCGGCGTACGGCGGCGAGCACGAGGCGGTCACGACACTCGGGGCGCTGTACGCCGCCGCCCGCGGCCTCGAGTGGGACGCGATCCTCTGCGGGCCCGGCCCGGGGATACTCGGCTCGGCCACGATGTACGGCCATGGCGGGATGGCGGCGCTGGAAAGCGCCCATGCCGCGCTGGCGCTGGGTCTGCCGACGCTCATCTCTCCACGGCTCTCGGCCTCGGACCCGCGCCCCAGGCATCGCGGCCTCAGCCATCACACCGAGGCCGTTCTCAGCCTCCTGCTCGGGGCGGTACGCGTCCCGGTGCCAGAGATCCGGCTTGCCGGATGGCCCACGGGTGAGGAGGACGCCGAGTCGGTTGACATGCCGAGTGTGCTCGACGCTCTGCACACTGTCTGCGACGACCGCCACGACGTGGAGGTGGAGACGGTGGAGCTCGGCGCCTATGGGCAGAGCGGCCTCCCGACGAAGACGATGGGGCGCACGCTCGACGAGGATCCACTGTTCTTCGCCGCGCCCCTCGCCGCCGGCAGGGCGCTGGCCGTGGCCGTGGGCGAGTGAGAACCTGGGTATAGGAACGACATGGAGCGAATCGGGTCCAAGACCGTCTTCGAGGGAAACATCGCGAGGGTGCGCCACGACGAGTTCCGCTACCCCGACGGCTCCGTCTCGGAGCGCGAGATCGTCGGGCACCCCGGCGCGGTCGCGATGGTGGCGCACGACGATCTCCACGTCTACCTGGTGCGCCAGCCGCGCGAGGCGGTGGGGGAGGAGTCGCTGCTCGAGCTGCCCGCCGGCAAGCTCGATGTCCCGGGCGAGTCGGAGCTCGACTGTGCCAAGCGAGAGCTCGCCGAGGAGATCGGCAAGGGCGCCTCGGAATGGAAGGAGCTGAAGCGCTTCTACACGAGCCCCGGCTTCGCGGAGGAGAAGGTCATCGTCTACCTCGCCACCGGGCTGCACGACGCGAGCGCCGAGTCCGACGAGGAGGAGCGCCTGGAGGTCGTGGCGTGGCCGCTGGCCGAGCTTGACGGCGCGATCGAGGAGTGCCGGGATGCCAAGTCGCTGATTGGACTGCTCCTCTTCCGGGAGCTTCGCCGGAGCTGACTCGCCTGCCAGTCCGGTTGCACCGGCAGGGGCGTCCCCCGCCCGAGGCGAATTGGGGGGCATGGCTGTTGCGGTCAGGCACGGCGACGACGCAACGGGGGGCGTGGAGGCGCCCTTCGAGGCGCTCGTGCTCGATTTCCTCGCCTATCTCGAGTTCGAGCGGGGGCTCTCGCGCAACACGCTCGATGCCTACCGCACCGACCTGCTCCAGTACGGGGCCTTCCTCGCCAAGCGCCATCGGGGCGCGACGGAGGCGGACCGCGCCGACGTGGCCGACTTCCTGGCCGACCTCGCGACCGGCAACGGCCAGCCCGCCTGCTCGCCGGCGACGGTCAATCGCAAGACCGCGTGCCTCCGCTCCTTCTACCGCCACCTGCGCCGCGAGGAGCTCGTAAACGAGGATCCGACGGCTTCGCTCAGCCCGCCCGCGAAGAGCCGCAAGCTTCCTCGGGTCCTCACCTACGGGGAGGTCAAGCGCCTCATCGAGAGCGTGTCCGGCGGCGATCCAATCCAGCTTCGCGACCGGGCCCTGCTCGAGGTCATGTACGGCTGCGGCCTGCGGGCCTCCGAGGTCGTGGGCCTGGACGTCAACGACATCGACCTGCGCCGGTCATTCGTGCGCCCGCACGGGAAGGGGAACAAGGAGCGCATCGTCCCCCTCGGTCGCGAAGCCGCTGCCGCGGTCAAGCGCTACCTGCGGGCGGGACGTCCCGACCTCGTCGGCACGCGGCCCGTCTCGCGCCTGTTCGTGAACTTCCGCGGTGGGCCGCTCACGCGCCAGGGGCTCTACAAGGTGATCCAGCGTCACGCTGCCGATGTGGGGCTTGCGGGCCGCATGAGCCCGCACACCCTGCGCCATTCCTTCGCCACGCATCTTCTGTCGGGCGGCTGCGACCTGCGCTCGGTGCAGGAGATGCTGGGCCACGCCGACGTGTCGACTACACAGCTCTACACGCACCTCTCCGGCGAGCGGATCAAGGAGGTCTACTTCAAGGCGCACCCCCGGGCCACCGCTTCCTAAGCCGGCGGCCGCGGGCATGTTTGAATCAAGGGGATGCCGGAGCTCCCCGAGGTCGAGACGATCCGCCGCCAGCTCGAGCCGGAGATCACCGGAGCGCGGATCGCCGACGCGGCGGTATTCGACGAGCGGTGGACGCGGCCCGGTTCTCCGGGTGAGGTCGAGGATCTGCTGAGGGGCCGGACGATCGACGCCGTGGAGCGGCGCGGCAAGTACCTGCTGCTGCGCCTAGAGGGCGGCCGGACCCTTGCGATGCACCTGCGGATGACCGGGAACCTGCTTCTCGTGGACGAAACGACGGATCCGCCGTATCTGCGGGCACAGTTGCAGCTCGAAGGCGGGCGGCGCCTGCTGTTCACCGACGCGCGCCGTTTTGGGCACGCCGTGGTGCTCGATGACGCCGAGCTGGATGAGTACTTCGCCGCTCGTCTGGGGATCGAGCCGCTGTCGGACTCCCTGACGGCGGAGGAGCTCTGCCGCCGGGCCGCCGGGCGGCGGGCGCCGCTGAAGAGCTTCCTCCTCAATCAACTGGGCGTGGCGGGGATCGGGAACATCTACGCCGATGAGGCGCTTCACCGGGCCGAGCTTCACCCGCTGTCTCCCGCCGGGTCGATGAAGCCCGAGGACTGCGAGCGGCTGCGGGTGGGCATCGTCGACGCGCTAGAGGCGGGTCTTCGAAGCGGCGGCGCGTCGATCGACGACTACCGCGACTCTCGCGGCGAGCAGGGCGCGATGCAGGACGAGTTCCTCGTCCACACCCGCGAGGGGAAGCCCTGCCCGCGCTGCGGCGCCGAGATCCGGCGGATCGTGGTCGGCGGGCGCTCCACCTACTTCTGTCCGTCCTGCCAGCGGCGGCTGCGCCGCAGGCCCCGGCGCCGTCGAGCTCGCGCGAGGGCGACGACGTGAGCGGGCAGGTCGGCCCTCCGGACGGGTTCTCCATCGGGCACTGGACGAACGTGGAGGGGGCGACCGGCTGCACCGTCGTGATCGCGCCGCCCGGCAGTCGCGGCGGCGTCGACGTCCGCGGCGGCGGGCCGGGGACGAGGGAGACCGACAACATCGGGCCGCTGGCCGGAACGAGCGAGGTGTCGGCCGTGGCGCTCTGCGGCGGCAGCGCCTACGGCCTCGCGGCGGCCGACGGCGTCGCGCGGTGGCTCGAGGACCACGACATGGGCTACCGGACCCCGGCCGGGCTGGTGCCCATCGTCCCGGCGGCGGTCGTCTACGACCTCGCGGAGGGCGATCCGAGGGCCAGGCCGGACGCCGACTCGGGATACGCGGCGTGCGAGGCCGCCGCGCCGGGCGTGCCCGAGCGCGGGCGCGTCGGCGCTGGGACGGGAGCCGCCGTGGGCAAGATCCTCGGTCGCGAGCGCGCGACGCAGGCCGGCATCGGGTTCGCGGCAGCGCGAAGCGGGGCGGGGGAGATGGTGGCGGCGCTGGCCGTGGTCAACGCGTTCGGCGACGTGATCGGCGAGGACGGCCAGGTGCTCGGGGGTTGCAGGACCGATGGCGACGAGCCGGTGAGGACGGCGGAGCGGATCGCCGCGATGAAGGGGCAGCCCGACTGGACACGGCTGGAGGAGAGGAACACCACGCTGGTCTGCGTGATGACCGACGCGACGCTCGACAAGGCGGCGTGCACTCGTGTGGCGCGGATGGCGAGCGGCGGCGTCGCGCGGGCGGTGGACCCCGTGTTCTCGGACGTCGACGGCGACGTCGTCTTCTGCCTGTCGTCGGGCTCGGGAGCGACCGACCGGTTCACCCCGATCGCCATCGGGACGATCGCCGCGACGGTGACGGCGGCGGCGATCCGGGACTCGATCCACGCCTCTAGCCGAGGCGGTTAACCGTCCGACTCGGCGGTCATCTTTCCCGGCCCATGCCGGGCAGCTACAAGACCGAGGCGATCGTCCTGCGAAGCATTCGCTACGCCGAGGCCGATCGGATCCTCCACCTCTACAGCGCCACGCGGGGGCGGATCAACGCGATCGCCAAGGGGTCGCGGCGCCCACGCTCGCGGTTCGGCGGGCGGCTGGAGCCGTACTTCCGGCTCGACCTCGTGCTCCACGAGGGGCGCGGCGACCTGGCGACGGTGACGTCGGCGGCGACGGTCGCGGCCCACCCGGACCTGCGCGACAACGGGCCGGCGCTGATGGCCGCCGCCCGGGGCTGCGACGCGGTGCTTCGCCTGTGCGACTCCGAGGAGCCGAACCCGGCCGCGTACAACCTGCTGTGCCGCTACCTCGCGCTGCTCGACGGCCAGGAGCCGCCCAGCGGGGTCTCGCCGTTCCCGCTGGTGGACGGGGCCGCCGGCCAGGCGACTGCGCTGGCGTTCAGGCTCAAGCTGGCGCTCGCGGCCGGCTTCAGCCCCGAGCTCTCATCCTGTGCTCGCTGCGGTGAGTCGGACGGGCTCGTCGGGTTCTCCGGGGCGGCAGGCGGAGTCGTCTGCGCCTCCTGCGAGGGGGGCGGCTTCGAGCTCTCCCCCAAGGCGCACCAGTTCATGGTCGAGGCCCTGGGCCAGCCGCTCGTGGCGGCGCCAAGTGCGTCCGAGCGCGACCTGCGCCAGGTGGAGCGGGCGATCAGCGAGACGCTCGAGCACCACGCTCACGTGCGGCTGCGCGCTGCCGCCTAGCGCTCCTCCGCATGGAGCGCGGCTGAGGCTGTCTACTTCTTCGGGCGGTACATTCGCTCGGTGATCCGCAGCTGCAGGGCGCGAGGGCTGGGTGAGGTGGCGCGGATGAACCAGCGGATGGTGCGGCCGGGGATGATCGAGCGGCGGCCCTTGTCGAATGCCTCCAGCGATTCGCGGACGACCTGCTCGGCGGAGATCTCGCCTGGGACGCTGAGACTGCGCTCGTCCGAGTAGCCGGCGACCTCCTGCCACTCGGTCGGGACCGGGCCGGGGTTGACCGACATCACGTGCACGCCGGAGCCGCGAAGCTCGGTGTGCAGGGCGTCGGTGAAGTTGAGGGCGAATGCCTTCGTGGCGGCGTAGACGGACTCGTACGGGATCGGCTGCATCCCGGCGGTGGAGGCGACGTTGATGACGCCGCCGCGTCCCCGGTTGAGCATTTCCGGCAGGAACGCGTGGCAGAGGATGACGATGGCCTCGCAGTTCAGCCGGACCTGCTCGGCGTCGCGGCCCGGGTCGTGCTGGAGGAAGGGGCCCGAGGTTCCGAAGCCGGCGTTGTTGACGAGCAGTCCGACGTCCACGCCGAGCTGCTTGACCATCTCCGGCAGCGATGCCGCCTCCTCCGCGAGGTCGCAGGCGACGACCTGGGCTCCAGTGGGGAGCTCTCCGGCGAGCTGTTCCAGGCGGTCGGCCCTTCGGGCCACAAGGACGACGTCGTGGCCCCGCGCGGCGAGCTGGCGCGCGAATTGTTCGCCAATTCCCGAGGATGCGCCCGTGACGAGGGCTGTTTCAGGCATGGCCTGACCCTATTCTCTTTCAGGAGGTGGAAACGGCTTCGTCAGAGCGCGCGGCGGTCCCGGCCAGGTCGCTGGAGGATCGTGTTCGCTCCTGGGAGGCGGAGTACCTGTGGGACCTGGGGACGCCGTCGTATCCGGCGGTGCGCCGGGAGCCGGAGGCCGACAGCGCGATGCGCACGCCGTTTCAGCGCGATCGGGACCGGATCGTGCACTCGAAGGCGTTCAGGCGGCTGAAGTACAAGACGCAGGTCTTCATCGCGCCGGAGGGAGATCACTACCGGACGCGGCTGACGCACACCATCGAGACGTGCGGGATCGCGCGGACGGTTGCCCGGGCGCTGGGGCTGAACGAGGACCTGGCTGAGGCTGTCGGCCTCGGGCATGACCTCGGGCATCCGCCGTTCGGGCACATCGGCGAGGAGGCGCTCGATCGGGCGCTGCGGGATAAGGCGGGGCGCAGCTTTCGCCACAACAGGCAGTCGCTCCGCGTAGTGGACGTTCTGGAGCGCGACGGGCAGGGGCTCAATCTCACCGAGCCCGTGCGCGACGGGATCCTCAATCACACGGGGTCGGAGCTACCGATCACGCTCGAGGGGCGGATCGTTCGGCTCGTCGACCGGGTCGCGTACATCAACCACGACGTGGACGACGCGCTGCGCGCCGGGATCATCACCGCGGAGGATCTGCCGACAGCGGAGATCGAGGTGCTCGGGCCGACGGGAGCGCAGAGGATCGATGCGCTCGCTCAGGACATCGTCGACGAGTCGCGCAAGGCGGGGGACATCGCCCAGAGCGAGGAGATCGGCCAGGCGATGCGGGTGCTGCGGGAGTTCATGTTCGAGCGCGTGTACCTGGGGGAGGAGGCGCGGAGCGAGCACGAGCGGGTGCATCGCACGGTGAGGGGCCTGTTCGACCACTACGTCGAGAATCCGGATGTGGTGCCGGATGCCGGGACGGGCGCCGACGAGATCCAGCGGATCACGGATTACATCGCCGGGATGACCGACCGGTTCTGCATCGCGGCCTTCAAACGGATCGCGCTGCCGGAGGAGTCGCGGCTCTGAGCAAGTTCACGAACGAGACGGTCGACCGGGTCAGGGACGCCACCGACATCGTCGAGATCGTCTCGGCCTACACGGACCTGCGGCGGGCCGGCGAGCGGTTCACAGGGCTGTGCCCGTTCCACGAGGAGCGCTCCCCGTCGTTCTCGGTCGACCCTCTGAAGAAGGTCTACTACTGCTTCGGGTGCGAGGCGGGCGGGGACGTGTTCCGATTCGTCCAGGAGAAGGAGGGGCTGGGCTTCCCGGAGGCCGTGGAGGCGCTCGCCGACAGGTACGGCGTGGAGATCGAGCGGGAGAGTGAAGACCCGCGCGCCGAGGAGGCGAGGAAGCGGCGGGCCCGGCTCGGCGAGCTGCTGGAGCGGACGGCGCAGTTCTACGCTGCCTACCTCTGGGACTCGCAGGAGGCGGCGAAGGCGAGGGAGTACCTGGAGTCGCGGGGGCTTGGCGAGGAGGTGCTGCGGGCGTTCGGCGTCGGGTACGGGCCGAGCGCCTGGGATCAGGTGCTCACGCGTGGTCAGTCCGCCGGGTTCGGCGTGCCGGAGCTCCAGGCGTCCGGCCTGGTGCAGAAGGGGCAGAAGGGTGGGCATTACGACCGCTTTCGGGCGCGGATCATGTTCCCGGTGCGGGACCCGCGGGGCCGCGTGGAGGGGTTCGGAGCGCGAGCGCTCCGGCCGGAGACGAAGCCGAAGTACCTGAACTCGCCCGAAGGCGAGCTGTACCGCAAGAGCCGCACGCTCTACGGGATCGACCGGGCGCGGTCGGCGATCGCGAAGGTGGGGAGGGCGGTGGTGGTGGAGGGCTACACCGACGTGCTCGCCGCCCACCAGGCGGGGATCGAGGAGGCGGTGGCCGTGATGGGAACGGCGATCACGCCCGAGCAGCTCAAGCAGCTGGCCCGCTACGCGGAGGAGGTCGTCCTGGCAATGGACGCGGACCGTGCCGGGCGCGCGGCGATGCTGCGGGCGCAGCGGGTGGCGGGGAGCAAGAAGCTGCGGCTGCGGGTGGCGTCGATGCCCGCGGGCGAGGACCCGGCGGACATGCTGCAGGGCGGCGCTGCGGAGCGGCTGAAGGGGCTGATTCAGGACGCCATAGAGCTGCCGGAGTTCCACGTGCGCGTGGCGCTCGACGAGGCAGACCTGTCGTCGCCGGCCGGGCGGGATCGGGCGCTCGAAGAGGTGGTGCCGGTGCTGGTGGGGATGGGCGAGTCGATCAGCCGGGATGAGCTCGCGCGGGTCGTCGCCGACCGGCTGGACGCCGATCCGGGCCTGGTGATGCGCCGGGTTGCCGCCGGGGAAGCGGAGCCTCGACCGCGTCGCCCGGCGCCTGTGGTCGGGCAGTCCGGCGGGGACGGCGGTGGCCAGGCAGCTCGACCGGAGCCGCCGCGGCCGCTGAGCGCTCGCGAGCGCCGTGAGCAGGCGCTGCTGGCGATGTGCGTGGCGTCCCCTACAGAGGG
>DASQCL010000039.1:0-2816 GCA_035634715.1 Solirubrobacterales bacterium | reverse complement strand
GACAGCCAGTTCTTCGCGATGATCGGCTCCAAGTTGTTTAACGCGTCTACGCCCGGGGTGATCCTCTCTGCTCGGTATAGACTCCTGCGATCGGAACCAAGCGCGCGGCCGCTTGATCAGCACGCTGATTGACCCAAGGAGGAGTTGATGGCGGAGGAAGCCCTCGAGGTGGGACGTCGGCTCAGGCGACGGGAGTTCCTGATCGCGGGCGCCGGCGCCGGGCTCGCGCTGGCAAGCCCGATCAACTTCGCAGGGCTGGCGCGGGCACGCGCACTCCCGCGAGCCACGGGAGCCAAGTTTGCTTACGGAGTCGCCTCGGGCATCCCGTCCCAGGGGGCGATCACGCTGTGGACGCGCCTCAAGGGACTGGACCGCACCTCGAGCCTCCGCGTCGAGGTCGCGACCGATTCCGGCTTTCGGCATGTCGTGAGGCGGCACGACGTCCTCGCAGAGGCGGGCCGGGACTTCACGGTCCATACCCGGGTCGGCGGCCTCATCCCGGCGAGCCAGTACTACTACCGCTTTGAGACCGAGGACACGAACTCGCGTGTCGGGACCTTCCGCACGCTTCCCCCCGCGGACTCCCATCAGCAGCTCCGGATCGGCTTCTACTCGTGCCAAAGCTATGAGGCCGGCTACTACACGGCCCACTCGGCGCTCGCTAAGGAGAAGGACCTTGACCTCGTCCTCTGCCTCGGCGACTACATGTACGAGCACCACTACTACGACGGGCCCACGGGACGAGTCGACAAGACCGGAGCCAACCACGACGGCGACGTCCAGACGCTCGCCGAGTACCGCCAGAAGTACCGCTTCTACCAGAGCGACAAGAACCTCCAGAACATGCACGCAAGTCATCCCTTTGTCGTCATCTGGGACGACCACGAGGTCGAGGACAACTACGCCGGCACGCACCCCGACTCGGCCTCGACCGATCCCGCCCACTTCGAGAACAACAACAGCTACGCCCGGCGGCTGCCGTTCAGCCAGCGGCGAAAGAACGGCTACAAGGCCTTCTTCGAGGCGATGCCGCGGATCCAGCTCCCCGAGAACCCAAACCGCCTCTACGGGTCATTCCGCCTCGGGAAGATGGCCGAGCTCTTCCTGACCGATGAGCGTCAATACCGCGACCCACAGCCGTGTGACGACGTGCAGCTCCAGTCCTGCCCCGACGACCTCCAGCCCGGCCGCACCTTCCTGGGCGAAAATCAGAAGGCCTGGCTGAAGGGATCGATGCCGAAGTCCGACGCTCGCTGGAAGCTGTTCGCGAGCGAGACGATGATGATGGCCCTCGACTCCGCCCCCGGCCAGCACGGCAACCAGGACCAATGGGACGGCTACTCTGCCGAGCGCGAGGAGATCCTCAGCTCCTTCCATTCGGCGGGCGTCAAGAACCTCGTCGTCCTGAGCGGCGACATCCACACCTTCATCGCCGGCAACCTGACCACGACTGGCGAGGCCTCCGGGACCCCGGTAGGGGTCGAGCTCGTCGGGGGCTCGGCGACCTCGTTCGGGCTGCCCGAGGAGCTCGGCATTCCGGCGTCGACCCTGGAGGCGATTCGCCAAGCGTCGGACCCGCACACCATCTACGCCGACTTCGAGCGCAGAGGCTATTGCGTGGTCACAGTCTCCAACGACGAGCTCCTTGGCGAGTTCAAGGCGGTGAATACCAAGTCTCCGACAAGCCAGCCGTCTAGCCTGGCCAAGTTCAAGGTCGAGGCGGGTACGCCGACGCTGCACCAGGTCTAGGTGCCTCCGGCGTCCTAGGCGCGGTCATTCCGTCCGTTGAGCGATTCTCGCTCGCTGCCTGCCAACGCAGGGATAGGTCCACCCCGCACCCACGGGCGCAGGCGCGTTGGCTTAATCAAGCCGGTTCCGCTGCCCCCGGCAAAGATCGTCCCGATCTTGACCGCCGCGGCCTTCGACCGACGCGAGCTTAGTCCGAGGCGCAGCCGGCCGCCGGGAGGAACGGCCCGCTGAACGACCTCACTCCGGCTCGGCCAAGCCTTTCTCGCGCAGCTCGTCGAGCGCCTCGGGACGCTTCTCCAGCCCGGCGAGCCCCATGCCACGGAGCACGGTGGGAGCCTTCGTGAACTGGACGTCGCGGTAGTCCACGACCTGGATCAGGTTGCCCCACGGATCACGGAAGTCCAGGAACCGTCCCTTCGAGACCTCCACCCCGGCCGCTTCCAGCGCCGCGCGGGCGGCGGGCTTGTCGTCGACCACGAGGCCGAAGTGGGCACTGCGGGGCGGACTCTGACCGCCTACGGAGAGGGCGATGAACTGATCGCCAATCCTGATGAAGGCCATGCCATAAGCGCGCTCGACTCCCTCGATGTCGAAGATCCGCCCGTAGAACTCGATCGCCTCGTCGATGTCTCCCACCTCGAGGGCGACGTGGTTGATGCCGACGAGCCGGGGGCGCTCGCTCATGGCCCCGTCTCGTCCGGCACGCCCAGCGCATCTCGCACCGCCGCGGCCGAGGGGGCGATGTCGGGCTCCAGGCGGGCCAGGAGGTCGCGCCAGCCGGAGTGCATCTCGATCGCGCTGCGAACACGCTCCACCCCGGCCTCGAGGTCCCCGGCCTGCACCATCCCCAACCCGGCCCAGAACACGAGCTCCTCGCTCGCGGGCGCGAGCTCCAGAGCCTTCCGGCCGGCCTCCGCGGCGTCGTCGTGTCGGCCCTCGGCCATCAGGGTGTCGGCTTCGTCCGCGAACGCGTAGGCATCGGCGAGGTCGAGAAGCCGCCGGAGCTCGCCCAGGGGGTCCGTGTGATCCTCGATGCGAAGCTCGACGGTCCGCCGCCACGGCTCACC
>DASQCL010000038.1:0-2184 GCA_035634715.1 Solirubrobacterales bacterium | reverse complement strand
CCGAAGACGACCTCCTCGGCGCCGGCGCGTTGGGAGAGGGTGACCGCTTCGTCGAGCATCGGCACGACCACGTCGAGCCCCTCGATCGAGAACATCTTCTGCCCCAAATAGGCTTTCTCGAGGAAGCGCTCGAAGCCGAAGACGTCGATCAGCCGTTTCAGGAGGCGTTTTTTCTCCGCGTCGGTGAGCGGCTGGCGATGGGCCCCGGTCTCGATCATCTCCCGCAGCCAGATCCGCTGCTGGTGGGATGAGAGGTGCTCGACCTGGTAGCCGATCGTGCCGCAGTAGGCGTCGCGCATCCGCGGCAGCGCCTCGAGCAGGGTTTCGCCGGGGACGCCGATGCGGAGGATCGAGGCCGGGATCCGCGCCATCAGCTCCGGGGTGAGGTTGACGTTCTCGGGCTGCAGCGCCGGGTCGCCCTTCGGCTCGGAGCCGAGCGGGTCGAGCTGGGCGGCGAGGTGACCGTGGGTGCGGTAGGCCTTCAACAGTGAGGTCGCCGCCTGCACCGCCTGCAGCAGCTCTTCGTCGATCTCGCCCGGGGCGGTGGTCGGTTCGGCGCTGGGGGCGCCGACGCTGAGCGGCGCCGGCGAGGCGGAGGCGGGGTGGGCGTTGCTGACGACCGAGGCCTCGAAGCCGAGGTCTTTGGCGACGCACTCGTAGAACTCGTCCTCGCCCTGCAGCAGTTCCTCGATCCGGCGCAGGAAGGCGCCCGACTCGGCGCCCTGGATAACGCGGTGGTCGTAGGTCGAGGTCAGCGTCATGATTTTCGAGACGCCGAGCTGCTTGATCCGTTCCGGCGAAGCGTGTCGCCACTCGGGCGGGTAGGCGATCGAGCCGGTGGCAATGATCGCGCTCTGGCCGCTCAGCAGCCGCGGCACCGAGGCCATCGTCCCGATTCCGCCGGGGTTGGTGAGGCTGATGTTGGTGCCCTGGAAGTCGTCGGCGGAGAGCTTGTTCTCGCGCGTCTTCGCGATCAGCTCTTCGTAGTTGGAGTGGAAGCCGGAGAAGTCGAGCCCGTCGGCACCCTTGATCGCGGGGACCATGAGGCTGTGGGAGCCGTCCTTTTTCTCGACGTCGACGGCGATCCCGAGGTTGACCGGGTTGCCTTCGATCGCGAACGGCTTGCCGTTTTCCTCGGCGAAGACGCGGGTCATGACCGGGAAGTCCTTGGCCGCCTCGACGATCGCCCAGGCGATGAGATGGGTGAAGGAGACCTTCAGGCCCCGGTCCTTCAAGACCGAGTTGATCGCCTTCCGTTTTGCATCCAAGGTGTCAACCGAAATCGTCCGGAACGAAGTAGCCGTAGGCACCGCCCGGCTTTCGTCCATCGCATTAGCGAGCATCGCCGCGGCCCCCCGCAACTGCTTCGCCTCACCCTGCGCAGCCACCGCGCTCGCGCCATTCCCCCCACCGTTGCCGGCCGCCAGCACATCGTCTTTAGTCACCTTCGCCCCAGGCCCAGAACCACTCACCGAACCAAGGTCGACCCCATGAGCCTCGGCCACCCTCCGCGCCACGGGCGTCGCCTTGACATCGGCCCCGCCGTTACCGCCATTCGAACCCGGCGTTGACTGCGCCCCTGCCGTGGGTGGCGACGATGCGGGACCCTCCCCGGTTGGGGAGGGGGACGTATCGGAGACAGGACCCGCGGGCTGAGGGCTCTGTCCCTCGCCCCCCGATTCCATTTCGGCCAACACCGCCCCAACCGAGACCTCATCGTCGACCGCCGCAATCAGCTTGGTGATGACCCCGTCAGCCGGCGCCGGCACCTCAGCATCGACCTTGTCAGTCGACACCTCGACGACCGTATCGCCCTCCTTGACGGCGTCGCCCTCGGCCACGTGCCATTCCAGGACGATGCCCTCGGTCACCGACTCGCCCATCTCGGGCATCGTGATCTGGACGGTGGCCGTCTCGGGCATCTCTGGGCTCAGTCTAAGGAAAGAGGTTTGCGGGCAGCGCCATCGAGATACCCTGCAAGTCCATGAGCTACTTCGTCACCGGGGCAACCGGATTCATCGGCCGCAATCTCGTCCAGAAGCTGCTGCAGCGCGAGGGCGAGATTTACGCCCTGGTGCGGGCCGGTTCGCGCGGCCGGCTGGAGGAGCTGCGGACCAGCTTCGGCGCCGACGGGGCCCGCATCGTCCCGGTCACCGGCGACCTCTCCCAGGACGGTCTCGGTGT
>DASQCL010000037.1:0-2747 GCA_035634715.1 Solirubrobacterales bacterium | reverse complement strand
GGGATGCGTTCGTCTTCCCGACCGGCGAGCCCCAGCACGGCGTGAGCTGTTTGGTCCCGCCGCCGCCGAAGTAGTCAGAGACATAGGCGCGAAGAAATCTGGTCTAGGGGGCGTCGAGGCCCCCTAGACCAACCGCGGGTCTGCGGCGAGCGCCGGCGCTCCTCGCCATGTGTGCAGTCCTCAGCATGAGACCCCCGTGCGGCGAGAATCTCCGCTTCGCAGAGCGCGAGATACTGCGCGGGCGATGTCGCAGGAGAACGTCGACAATCTTCGGGCATTCCTGGAGACCTGGGACCGCGACGGCAACATTCGAGCGTTCGTGGACGCAGTGAACCGGGGCGAGGCCGATATGTCCGTCCTCGATCCGAAGGTCACTTATGAGGACACGAGCCTTCCCGATCATGTTGGCGAGACGTATCGTGGCCACGAGGGTGTGATCCGGGCAACGCAACGCTGGACCGAGCCCTACGAGGAACTCACGAGCAAGTTGGAAAAAATCGTCGGTACGGGGGACCGCCTCGTCTCCATCCACCGCATCCGAGCGAGGGCTCGGCACACCGGGATCGAGCTCGAAGCGCGCATCGCCTACCAGTGGACGTTCCGAGACGGGAAGGTCATTCACTTCAAGTCGTCCAGTCCAGAGGAAGCCCTCGAAGCCGCCGGGCTGCGGGAGTAGGCAATGCCGCAGGAGGACATCGAGGAGCGGAACGTCAAGTTTGTGCTCGACGGGTACGCCCGCTTCAACGCCGGCGAGAAAGAGGCTGGGCTGTGGTTCTACAGTCCAGACGCCGAATACCGGGCCGCCCGCGAGGACCCTGATTCCGCAATCCATCGCGGGATCGACGCGATCACACGGCAGTTTCAGGGCTGGCTCGATGCTTATCCCGATCTCACAGTCGAGCCGTTGGAGGCGAAGGCGAGCGGAGACCAGGTCTTCCTCTGGGTGCGCTTCAGCGGTCATGGAGCGGAAAGCGGGATACCGATGGAGATGGAGCTGGCGCACCTCATCACGATTCGCGAGGGCAGGGCTACTCGCACCGTCGAGTACATGGACCGTGCCGAGGCCCTCGAAGCCGCCGGGCTGCGGGAGTAGCGGGGCTTCTGCTTTGCGCGAAAAGCAGAAGTCAGGAGGCGAGCTCATTCGTCGGAGTCTTCCCAGTTCGACCGATCATGGTCGGGCGCTCGCTCCATTGGCACCGCGCCCCGGCGGTGCAGCAGATCCTCGAGGATGGCCTCCAGGTTGGCTGCGATCATCAGGTGCCCCTCGCCGCGACGAAGCTGCAGTCGCGCTCCAGGGATAGAGCGAACTAGTAGCTCCCCCCAGTCCGCCGGGATCGAGCGGTCTTGATCGCCCTGCCACACCGTCGTCGGCACGGTGATCGACGCCAGGTCCACGCCCCAGGGGCGCATTGCCACCCGCAGGTCCTCGACAAGCCCGCCCGTGCCCTGGCGTACGGCCTCGGCGACCATCGCTGCGCCGCGCTCGATGATCCGCGGGTCCTCGTCGAGCGCCGCGCGGTCGGCGGCGGGCAGCCTCGCCGTGACCGGTCGACGAAGAACCCAAAGAGGCAACCGGGCAAGAAGTACCTGCGCCGCGAAGACGCCGCGTGCGAGACGCGGGCGGTCGCGGGCCAACCTCCACTGGAATGGACGCCCCAGCTTGGCGAACGCACCCGGGCGATCGAGCGGCACGATCGAGCCGACGAGCGCCATCGACGCCACTCGGTCGTCGAGCCGGTTGGC
Source organism: Solirubrobacterales bacterium (assembly GCA_035634715.1). Taxonomy (GTDB): domain Bacteria; phylum Actinomycetota; class Thermoleophilia; order Solirubrobacterales; family 70-9; genus AC-56. Next base: position 1,004 of record DASQCL010000037.1, on the reverse strand, counting down.
GCATCCGCACGCGTAAGCGCCGCCAACCGAGTAGCCGAGCAGGCTGAAGCGTTCGACCCCGATCGCATCACACAGCTCGCCGACATCGGTGGCCCAGTCAGCGACGCTTCGCCGCGGCTCCGGGGTCGAGAGCCCGATCCCGGGCCGGTCGATGGTGATCAACCGCACGCCCAGGTGCGCCGCGACGCCCTCGTCCCACACCAGCACTCGGCAGCCCGGGTTGCCATGGCACTCGATCACGGGGGAGCCGTTTGGGTCACCCCACTCCGCGTAGGCGAGCGTACGGCCGTCGCCGAGCCGGACGGTCCGGGCCGGCTTCACGCCGACGGGGCTTCGCCCTCGAGCTCGGCGAGGAAGCGCGCGTCCTCGGGGCTCATGCCGGCGATCTGCTCGCCGTCCCAGCAGATGCCGTCGGCCATCGCGACGAAGATCTGTTTGCGTTCCCGCCACCCGAGCCTGGCGTGGTGACCGAAGGCCAGGAACGAGTACATGGTCGGTAGAGCGTCGCGCCAGCCCTGGTCGGAACCCTTGACCCGGACCAGGTCAGCGATGCCTGCGGGGAGCTTGCTCGGGGGCTCGCGGAAGAGTTGACCCACGACGGCTAGGCTCAGCTTCGTCTCGCGTCCCGGCTCCACCATTGTCAACGGGGCGTTGGGGTCGAGCAGACCGCGCTCGAGCTCCTCGGCGCTCATCAATAAGACGCCGTCGGTGGCGCGCGGGTTGCACTCGATCAGCATCGGCCCGTCCGGCGAGTCGACGAAGTCGAGCGACATCTGGCCGGTGTAATCGAGCTCGGCGCCGAGCCGCGTGGCGACCTCCAGTGAGGGCCCACCGTCGATTGACTCAAACTGGATGCCGGTGCTGTGCTGCCACTGGCGCGGCGCTCGGTACGCGCAGTGCGCGGTCACGCGACCGCCGTGGAGGGTGCTGTAGGTGCAGTGCATCGGCCCCTCGACGAACTCCTGAACCAGCCACGGCGAACTCTCGCTCGGATGACAGTCGGA
>DASQCL010000036.1:0-6271 GCA_035634715.1 Solirubrobacterales bacterium | reverse complement strand
CGCTGGCTCCGGAGTGCCGAGTTCCGGCTCGCATTCACCTCGGGAGTGAGCGCGAACAGCGTCTGCTTTCAGCGCGAGCTCCTGGACCACTATCGCCTCGTGCTCGAGAAGCGCTGACGCGGCCTTCCGTCGCCGCGGCGGTGGTGATCGGCGGCATCGTTCTCATCGGCAAGCTCGACCCGGGGGTCGGCAAGAACGTTCCGCACTCGGCGCCGTGGTCGAAGCCCGGCGTCAGGCAGATCAAGCCGAAGCCCATCCAGTAGCCGGCGCCCGGGATCACTCCACGCCGGACCCGCCGACCAGCCGCTCGGTCGCGGCGAGCATCTCCTCAAGCCACGCCTCCCAGTCTCCGGGGTCCGCGTGGACGACCTCGGCCGGGATTCGCCAGCGCTCCGAGGCCGAGCGGACGATCGCCGCGCCGACCTGTAGCTGCTCCTTCGGGACGCTCCCGGCCGCCTCGTACACGACCCCCCGCACCGGCGTGTCGACGAGCTCCTCGAGGAGGCGCTCCAATCGCGGCCCGTGGAGCGCCGCGACCTCCTCCGGCTCGCCTTCCGCCGACCCGAACAGCCAGAACAGGATCGTCACGTCCCCGACGTACTCGAGGACGGTCCCGACCCGATCGGGGTCGGCGACCACGGCCTCGAGACCGGCCTCGAGGATCTGATCCGAGTTCAGAGGGTCACGCGTCGTCCCACGACCCTGCCACCCGGCCTGGTGAAGCCGCCGCCCGAGGGTGCTGCCGCGACATCCGCACCCGACGATGTACGCCCGGGCCACGTCCCCCGCCCGCCGGGCTCAGACGCCCAGCTCGTCCTCGAGCTCGTCCAGATGGTCGTCGTAGCCCTGGCGCTGGCGCTCGCGGATCTCCTGGTCCTCACGGGCCATGCGCGATGCGTCGGCCGCCGTCAGGTCGCGCTTGCCCCGGCGGCGTCGCATAACGTTCTGCGCCTCGATCATCTGCTGGATGTCCTCGCTCTCGAGACGGGCCTCGTCCTCGTACGAGCGGGTGGGCCGCCAGTCGACGAGATCGGCGCCGCTTCCCGGATAGCCGCGAGCAAGCAGGACAAGCACGCCAACGATCAAGGCAACGCAGCCCAGGCTTAGGAGAATGAAGTCCATGGACCCCTCATCCACCACCTTAGACGCTTTCGTCGTGGATGCCGTGCGCACGCCGATGGGGCGCTATCGCGGCGTCCTCGCGGGTGTGCGCCCCGACGACCTCGCCGCCCACACGATCCGCGCCGCGGTCGAGCGCACCGGGCTCGATCCCGAGGCCATCCGCGACGTCTACTGGGGCGCGGCGAACCAGTCGGGCGAGGACAACCGCGACGCCGGGCGCATGGCATCGCTCCTCGCCGGGCTGCCGGTCGAGGTTCCAGGAGTCGCCGTCAACCGCCTCTGCGCATCCGGCCTCGAGGCGGTCAACCAGGCCTCGCGGGCGCTGCGACTCGGCGAGGGCGACCTGTATCTCGCCGGGGGCGCCGAGTCCATGAGCCGCGCGCCGTGGGTGGTCCTGAAGCCCGCGGCCGGGCTGCCCCGAGGCCCGCAGACGATGCACGACACCGCGCTCGGCTGGCGCCTGATCAACCCCCTCATGGCCGCGCGCTACTCGACGGAATCCATGGGCGAGACGGCGGAGAACGTCGCCGAGAGGTACGGCGTCAGCCGGGAGGAGCAGGATCGCTTCGCGCTCCAGAGTCACGCCCGCGCCGTGGAGGCGACTCGCGAAGGTCGCTTCGCCGAGCAGATGATCTCGGTGGAGGCGCCGCCCCTCGGTGGCCGGGGCGACCCGGTCACGGTCGAGATCGACGAGGGGCCTCGGGCCGACACCTCGCTGGAGAAGCTCGCGAAGCTGCGGCCCGCGTTCCGCCAGGGCGGCAGCGTCACCGCCGGCAACGCGTCGACGCTCAACGACGGCGCGGCCTGCCTGGTCATGACCTCCGGCGAGCGCGCCGAGGCGATGGGTGCGGAACCCCTGGCGCGGATCGTCTCGATCGGCGTCGCCGGCGTTGACCCCGCGTACATGGGGATCGGGCCGATCCCCGCGATCCGCCAGGCAGTCGACGCCGCGGGCATGTCGCTCGACCAGGTCGACCTGGTTGAGATCAACGAGGCCTTCGCCGCACAGGTCCTCGCCTGCATCGGCGAGCTCGGGATCGAGGAGGAGCGGCTGAACGTGAATGGCGGCGCGATCGCCCTCGGACACCCGCTCGGGTGCTCCGGCGCCCGCCTGATGACCACCCTCGTCTGGGAGCTGCGCCGTCGCAACGCGCGATACGGGATCGCGGCCCTGTGCGTCGGAGTCGGGCAGGGCGTGGCAACGCTGGTCGAGAACCCGGCGGCGAGCTAATCGAGGCGCGGATGGCGTCGCGACTCATATAGCCTCGGCCCACGGTGACGGAGGTGGCAACCATTCAGGAGCTGGCGAGCGTCGACGGGTCGATCTCGCCGACCGTGGAGGCGACGATCGCGCTGCCCGACGACGGCCTCTACCGGGGCGACGGCGTGTTCGAGGTGATCCGGCTCTATAAGGGCCGGCCCTTCGCGCTGACGCAGCATCTGGACCGTCTCGAACGCTCGGCGGCAGCGATCGAGCTCCCGGTCGAGCGCGAGCCGCTGGAACGGGAGCTGGCCGCGCTGCTCGAGGCGTTCGGCCGCAGGGACGCTCAGCTGCGGATCGTCATCACGAGGGGCGGGCGGCGGATCCTGCTGATCGAGAACCTTCCGGACAAGGGCAACTCGGTGCGGCTGGCGACCGTGACCTATTCCCCGACGATCATCCTGACAGGGGTCAAGTCGCTCTCCTACGGAGCCAACATGCAGGCCACCCGGATCGCACAGGCACGCGGCGCGGACGAGGCGCTCCTGGTGCGGCCCGACGGCATCGTCCTCGAGGCCCCCACCTCCACGATCTTCTGGGTCTCGCCGGAGGGCGGGCTGCGGACGCCGTCGATCGGGTCCGGCATCCTCGAGTCGATCACCCGGGCGCACATCATCAAGGCGCTTCACGTCGAGGAGGGCGAGTTCGGCCTGGACGACCTGTTCGGGACCCACGAGGCGTTCCTGGCCTCCACCGTCCGCGAGGTCCAGCCCGTCTCGGCGATCGACGACTTCAGCCTCGAGATCCCCGGCCCCAGGACGAACGAGGCGGCCGAGGCGTTCCAGGCATCCCTCAGGCAAGCGCTCGCCGGGGACTAGGCTGCACCGCCGTGGACCTGGACCTCACCGACGAGCAGCGCCTGATCTCGGAGACGGCCCGGGACTTCACCGACAACGAGATCATCCCGAGAGCCCGGGACAACGACCGCGAGTCACGCTTCGACATCGAGCTCGCCCGCCGGCTCGGCGACATGGGATATCTGGGCTCCACGGTCGACGAGGAGTACGGCGGCCAGGCGCTGAGTTACGTGAACTACGGGCTGATCGTCGAGCAGATCGGCCGCGGTGACTCCTCAGCCCGGACCGTCGTCTCGGTCCAGACCTCCCTCGTCTGCGGCTCGATCGAGCGCTGGGGCACGGAGGAGCAGAAGAAGCGCTGGCTCCCACGGCTGTGCGCCGGCGAGGCCTTCGGCTGCTTCGGGCTGACCGAGCCCGACGCCGGCTCCGATCCCTCGTCGATGCGCACGCGCGCGGTGAAGATCGACGGCGGCTGGCGGATCACCGGCCAGAAGATGTGGATCTCGCTCGGCAACGTGGCCGAGGTCGCGCTGATCTTCGCCCAGACCAACCCGGAGGAGCGACACCGCGGGATCGCCTGCTTTCTCGTCCCGACCGAGTCGGAGGGGTTCTCCTCGCAGGAGATCCACGGCAAGCTCGGGCTGCGGGCCTCGGACACGGCTTCGCTCGGGCTTGACGACGTGGAGGTCGCCGACGACGCGCTGCTCGGAGAGGTCGGCGACGGCTTCAAGATCGCGATGACCGCCCTGGAGGCCGGCCGCTATTCGGTCGCCGCCGGGTGCGTCGGCATCTGCGAGGGCTGCGTGACGGCCTCGGTCGACTACGCGAAGGACCGTGTGCAGTTCGGCGTCCCGATCGCGAGCTTCCAGCTCGTCCAGGAGATGATCGCCGAGATGATCCTGAGGCGGGACGCGGCGCAGCTGCTCGTCCGACGTGCCGGGATCCTCAAGGACAAGGGCGAGCCGAACACCACCGAAACCTCGATCGCCAAGCTCTACGCCACGGAGGCCGCCGTCGAGTGCGCCAACCTGGCGATCCAGGTCCACGGCGGCTCTGGCTACGTCGACGACTACCCCGTCGAGCGGTACCTGCGCGACGCCCGGGTGACGACGCTCTACGAGGGGACCTCGCAGATCCACAAGCTGATCATCGGGCGCGCGGCGACCGGCATCAACGCGATGACGCCGGTGCGCGCGGATCGGTGAGCGGCCTCGTCGAGACCAGCCTCGACGGCCACGTCGCCCTCTGCCGCCTGAACCGCCCCGACGCGCGCAACGCGCTGTCGCCGGAGCTGATGGACGAGCTGGCCACTGCGGTCGAGGGCTTCGATGCCGACCCACAGGTCCGGTGCGTCGTCATCGCCGGGTCGGACGAAGTGTTCGCCGCCGGCGCCGACATCCGCTCGCTCCGGGAGCGGACCTTCGAGGAGTCGCTGCGCCACCCGGCCGCCTCCTTCTGGCGGCGCCTCGCCGCGATCAAGACGCCGCTCGTCGCGGCGGTCTCCGGCTTCGCGCTCGGCGGCGGCTGCGAGCTCGCGTTGGTGTGTGACCTGATCGTCGCGTCCGAGACCGCCCAGTTCGGGCAGCCGGAGATCACGCTCGGGATCATCCCCGGCGGCGGCGGAACGCAGCGGCTGGCGCGTGTGCTCGGGAAGCAGCGGGCGATGGAGCTCGTACTCACCGGGCGGCGGATGGACGCCGCCGAGGCCGAGCGGTACGGCCTCGTCAACGAGGTGGCGCCGGAGGGCGACTGGCTCGAGCGCGCGATGGACCTTGCCCAGAGGATCGCCGAGCGCCCCCCGATCGCGGTTCGCCTCGCCAAGCAGGCGGTGATCGCCGCGGACGAGAGCGGGCTGAGCGAGGGCCTGGAGCACGAGCGCCGCCTGTACGAGCTCGCGATGGCCACCGAGGACCGCATCGAGGGGATGGGCGCCTTCCTCGAGAAGCGCAAGCCGGACTTCAAGGGGCGCTAGCTTGAGAATCGAGCGGGTTGGAGTCGTCGGCGCCGGGACCATGGGCGCGGGGATCGCCCAACTCGCCTGCTTGGGCGGGCTCGAGACCTGGCTCCACGATCCGGCGCGCGAGGCGCTTGCCGCAGGTGAGGCCCGGGTGGCCGACGGCCTCGCGAAGGGTGCCGTTCGCGGGATGTGGAGCGAATCCGAGGCTGAGTCGGCGCAGGAACGGCTGAACCTCGTGGAGCGCGTCGAGAAGCTCGGCGAATGCCAGCTCGTCATCGAGGCGGCGCCGGAGGACCTCGAGCTGAAGCGCAGCCTGTTCGCCGAACTGGCCGAGCTCTGCGGGCCGGAGGCGATCCTGGCCACGAACACCTCCTCCCTGTCGGTGACCGCGATCGCCGCCGGCGTCGAGCGGCCGGAGCGGGTGTGCGGCATGCACTTCTTCAACCCCCCAGCGCTGATGCGCCTGGTGGAGATCGTCGCCGGAGACGACACCTCCCCGGAGACGCTGGAGGCGGCCACCGAGGTCGCGCGGGCGATGCGCCGCGAACCGATCCGCGCGGCCGACGCGATCGGCTTCGTCGCCAACCGGCTCGCGCGGCCCTTCACGCTCGAGGCCCTCCGGATGCTCGGCGAGGGCATCGCCCCCATCGACCAGATCGACCGGATCATCCGGGTGGGCGGCGCCTTTCGCATGGGCCCGTTCGAGCTCATGGACCTGGTGGGCGTGGACGTCAACTTCGAGGTGGCCAAGTCCTTCTGGGAACAGAGCTTCCACGAGCCGCGCTGGCAGCCCAGCCCGATCCAGGCGCGGACGGTCGCGGCGGGACGGTACGGACGCAAGGCGGGGCGCGGCTACTACGACTACGGCGAGGGCGCTCACCGCCCCGAGGACCCCACCGAGCCGCCCCGTGACCCGGACTGGAAGCGGGACCGCGCGCTGGAGGCATCGGTTCACCACGTGGCGCTGCCGAGCTTCGACGAGGCGATCGTGGTTGAAGTCGCCCGGCAACCGTCGATGAGCGACGGGGACGCCGAGGCCGCGGAGCGCTACTTCCGGTCCGCCGGCAAGCACGTCGAGTGGGTCGGCGAGGCCCCGGGACTCGTCCTCGGCCGGATCCTTGCCCAGATCGTGAA
>DASQCL010000035.1:0-2338 GCA_035634715.1 Solirubrobacterales bacterium | reverse complement strand
CGTGTCGATGAGGTTGAGCTCGTGGCCCTTCCACGCCACCCGGACGGCCTGCGCCTTGATCGTGATGCCGCGTTCGCGTTCGAGGTCCATCGAGTCGAGAACCTGCTCGCGCATGTCCCGCGCCGAAACCGCGTCCGTCAGCTCGAGGATGCGGTCGGCGAGCGTCGACTTGCCATGGTCGATGTGCGCGATGATCGAGAAGTTGCGGATGCGGGCCTGCTCCACGAGCGGCGATGGTACTCACGGACGTCGCGCGCGAACGCGTCCCGAAGAGACAGGGGCCGATTCCGCTCCCCCACCCAGGGTGGGGTTCGCTTTCCCTCCGCCCTCGAGGTCGAGGCTATCGGCGGACATGTGGCAGCGTGTCGGCAAGTCCGTCGCAGATCAGTGCCGGTTCGTCGCGGCCGTCTTTCGGGATCGACTTCGATCGCTGGAGGGACTAGCCATTCCAGCCGTGGTGCACCCCGGATGGGGTCAAGCGGGGCGGCGCCGCAGTCGCGACAACGTCTCCAGCTCGCGCACGCCCAGCAATCGGCACACACCGAAGAAGGCCGCGTAGCCGAGCACGAGCGCGGCGCCGAGAGAGACGATCTGCCCCGCCAGCGAGTGTCCGAGCCCCGAGTCGAGCAAGCGCCAGACCCCCCACCCCACTCCGGCGAGCACGGCCGACGCAACACAGACGAGACCGAAGCTTCGAGCCGTCTCCCCGATCTCGAAGCCGGCCATCCGCCGTCGAAAGAGGACGAGGAGCGCCGCGGTACCGGCGATGTTCACGAGTGACGTCGAGAGCGGGATCCCCCAGATCCCGAACCGATAGAAGACGGCATCGAGGACCGCGTTCAGTCCGAGGTTCCCGAAGGCGACCCAGCTCGGGATCCACGGCGACTGGAGCGAAAAGAAGCCCCGGTTGAGCATCAGCATGGTTCCGTTGAAGGTGAGCCCCAGCGCGAACGCCGCCAGGCAGGCCGCAACGATCGGCGTGTCCTTGGCTACGAAGTTCCCGTGCTGATAGAGGAGCCGGACGATCGGTGTCGCGAGGACTGCCGCCGCCGCGCTCGCCGGGATGAGCAGGAAGCAGATCAGCCGTAGCCCTGTGCTCACAGTCCGGCGAAAGGCGTTCCAGTCGGCCCGCGCGGCGTGCCGCGACAGAAGCGGAAAGAGGACGGTCGCCACGGCAACCGAGAACACTCCCTGCGGGAGCATGTAGAGCCGGAACGCCCGCACGATCGCGGCCGGCGCGAGGGTCTTGTCCAAGAAGTGCGTCGCGAAAAGCTGGTCGATGAGCGCATTGATGTTGATCAGACCGAGCCCGATCGTGACCGGCACCATCAGCGTGAACGTCCGCTTCACGGCCGGGTCGTGGATGTCGATCACCATGTGCAGCCGGCCGTCCAGCCCGCGCAGCCAGGGCAAGGGCAGAAGGAACTGCGCGATCGTGGCCACGAGGATGGAGGCCGCGTAGATGTAGAGCCTCGTCGAATCGGCGCTCGTGCTGTGGACGCCCAGCCCGAGGCCGAGGAGGATGATCAGGTTCCAGAGCACCGGGCTCAGGGCCGGCACGGTGAAGTGGTCGTAGCTGTTGAGGATCCCGACCACGATCCCCGTCAGCCCAAGGACGAGGACCAGCGGGAAGAGGATGCGCGCGAGCCCCGCCGCCAGGACCCCGTACTGATCGTGCGGCCCGTAGCCGAAGATCCCCATCACCAACGGCGCGATCAAGAGGAACAGGGCTGTCAGGCCGCCGAGCCCGAGCAGCATCAGCCAGAAGAGCGAGGATGCGACCCTCCAGGCGCGCTGCCTCTCTCCCTTGACGAGCAGGTCGCTGAAGACAGGGACGAACGCGGCGGAGAGCGCGGAGTCGGCGACGAGCGACCGCACGGTGTTCGGAATGAGAAACGCGATCTCGAAAGCGTTGACCGGGCCGGCAATGCCGAAGACCGCGGCCTGCGCGATCTCCCGCACGAGCCCGATGACTCGCGAGATCCCGGTGGCGATCGCGAAGATGACCCCCGAACGAGCGAGCCCGCGCCCCGTGTCCGGCTCTTCCGCGGCCCTAACCGGAGCCTCCGCCGTGATGGGAGCCGCAAGTCCCTCCTGGTCGAGCGCCTGCGCCTCGAGCTCGATCAGCTCGCCGCGGTCACGCCGAGGGCGCATGATCGCGGTCGATCGCTCGGCCGGATCCTGGGACACCGGCCAGGAGTCGAGAGCTGCCTCGCTCTCGAAGTACACCGGCTTGCCCTGCTCGCGACGCCGGCGGTCGCGCTCCAGGCGCCGCTCGTGGCGCTGCCGCTCGGCGTCCTCCACGAGGGCAGCATAGGGAGCGGGGTTGCTACCATCG
>DASQCL010000034.1:0-9233 GCA_035634715.1 Solirubrobacterales bacterium | reverse complement strand
CGGACGCAGGTCCGCGACCCGCGGCGAACTCTGGTTGTCGGTCGTCGGAGCGACTACGGCTTCCACGCTTCGATGGTGACCGCGGCGCCGGACGGCCCAACCCGCGCGCCGCTCCCGGATGAGCGAATAGGCTCGCAATCGTGGAACCGATCCTCTGGGAAGGCGATCCGCCCGAGCTCCGCTCGCCGACGCTGGTCTGCGCGTTCGCGGGCTGGAACGACGCCGCCAGCGCCGCGAGCACCGCCCTCGAGGCGGTCGCGGCCTCGCTCGACCCGGAGGTCACGGCGCGGATCGACCCGGAGGACTTCTACGACTTCCAGGTCAACCGGCCCACGATCCGCCTGGTCGATGGCCAGACGCGCGCGATCGACTGGCCCGCCAACACGCTGCTGTCGGTGCGCGTCCCCACCGCGGAGCGGGATCTCGTTCTGCTGAGCGGGGTCGAGCCCAACCTCCGCTGGCGCACCTTCGCCGACTCGATCGTCTCCGCCGCCGAGCAGCTGGGCGTCGAGATGGTCGTCTCGCTGGGCGCGCTGATGGCGGACGTGGCCCACACCCGCCCGGTCCCCATCACCGGCCTGGCGTCCGACCCGGATCTGGTCGAGCAGCTGGGCATGAGCCGCTCGAGCTACGAGGGGCCGACCGGGATCGTCGGCGTGGTCCATGACGCCTGCAGGCGCCACGGCATGACCTCGGCGAGTCTCTGGGCGGCTGTCCCCCACTACGTGGCGGCGGTGCCCAACCCGAAGGCGGCGCTCGCGCTGCTTCGCCGCCTGGAGGGGCTGACGGGCATCGCCGTCGAGGCCTCCGAGCTCGAGGACGCCGCCGAGCGCTTCACCGAGCAGGTGGACCAGGCCGTCTCCGCCAACCCGGAGATCGAGGAGCTCGTCGCGAACCTCGAGGCCTCCCAGGAGGAGGACTACGAAGTCAGCACCCAGGACATGCCGTCGGCCGACGACCTCGCCCAGGACTTCCAGCGCTTCCTGCGCCAGCGCGGGCGCGACGAGAACTAGGCCTCAGACGCCGGGCAGATCAGCCGGTAGTCGCACCAGCTGCAGATCTCATACGACGGGCGCGGCTCGAAGTCCTGGCCCTCGATGCCGGCGCCGACCTCGAGCACCGTCCGCTCGACGCGCTCGGCGTCGTCCGGAGCCGCCGGCATCTCGACGCGCTCGTCCGCCAGCACGTACCAGTAGCTCCCGGTATCGGCCTCGATCTCCCAAGCGGAACGCGCGGCCAGGCGGTACAGGGCCAGCTGCACGTCGTCGCCCTGGCCGGTCCGTTGCTCGCCGGTCTTGTAGTCGATGAGCTCGTAGCCGCCGTCGGCTCGTTGGTCGACGCGGTCGACCCGGCCGCGAAGCTGATGGTCGCCGATCGCGAACGAGAAGCCGCGCTCGAGCCACACGGGCCGGGATGAGGCGCTTCGCTCGCGCTCGTGGTACCGGGCGAGGGCCGCGACCGCCCGGTCGCGGTACTGGAGCTCGTCGTCCGAGGAGCCGAATCCCGTGCGCCGCCAGCCCGCCTCGAACAGGAACAGCAGGCGGTCGAGGCTGCCCGGCGCCTCCGAGCCCGGGCGGGACTCACCGTCGCCGAGCGCGTTCGCCCGCATCGCCTCGGTGTGGAAGCGCTCGAGGACCTGGTGGATGAGGATCCCGAAGCGCTGGTTGATCGTCGGCTCCCGCGGAATCGCGAAGACGCGCGCGAACTTGTACTTGAGCGGGCACGTCCGGTAGAGGTCGATGTCCGAGGCCGAGAGCGCCAGGCCGTCGCCCCGCCGGGGGATGAACTGCTCGAGTGAGGGCTCGCGGCGGGCGGCGACCAGCTCGCGGCGGGCGGTTGCGTCGCGCTCCTCGGCGACCACGTACTCGTCGAGCGCGGAGGCCTCGAGCGCAGCCCGCTGCTCGGGTGACGCGGCGCGTCCCAGGAGCTCGTTGAGCGCCGAGATCGTCTCGGCGGCCGGTTCCGTGCCGGGGTGCTGGACCAGGGCCGCGAGCTTGATCAACTCGAGATAGCGCGCCACGGCCTGGGTCACGTCCTCGGCCGTGTCCAGGCGCATCTCCGACAGGGCGGACCCGGCGCGCCATGACGACTCGAGCACCTCGTCGCGGAGCATGCGGTAGGTGGAGTGAAGGCCCTCTGCCGGCCCGAAGAGCTCCTCCTCGTGGATCTCTTCCTCTGCCCCCAGCGCGTCGCGGGCCGCGTCGTAGAACGGCGACGGAGCGACCTGCCCGTCGGCGGTCTGCTCGGGCCATGACATCACCAAGGCCCGGCTCGCACGCGTCATCGACAGGTATGCGAGGCGGGCCCGGGCGGCCCTGGTCGCGTCCTCGCCCTCTGGTGAGGGCCCGCTCGGAAGCAGGCTCCGCGGCAGCCATCCCGCGGCCGAGTCGCGGGCGGGGAGCGCTCCGCGGTGGAGGCCGAGGACGTAGACATGCTCGAACTCGAGTCCCTTGACCTGCTCGGGCTCGGCCAGGACGACCGATCCGCCCGGTGCGGTCGCGGCATCGTCGGGGTCGAGCTCGCCCGCGTCGGCGACGGCGGTGAGGTGCCGGACGAAGTCGCGAACCGAGCCGCGGGGCTCGCGCCGGGTCCACGCGGCGGCGAGCTCGGAGAGGCGGGAGAGGCTCTGGAGCCGCTCCGCGGCCTCGGGCGTCGCCACGAACAGGCGGTGGCGCCGCAGGCCGATGCGCTCGATGAGGCGGCGAACGAAGACGTCGGCCCGCATCTCCTCCATGGCGGCGGAGGCCGAGCGCTGGAGCTTGAGGAAGGCCTTGATCCGGTCGCGCGCCTCCGGGGGGAGCTGGGGGCTCTCGAGGGCGGCGTCGAGCGCCGAGATCATGTCGAGCTTGCGCCGCCGCGCGATGGCGGTACAGCGAGCGAGGTCGATCGAGCGCAGCTCGACCGGCGGGCGTGTGAGCGCCCGGACGACCGCGGCCGAGTCCGTGGGATCGGCCAGCATCCGCAGCCAGGCGAGCACGTCTCGCACCTCCGGGCGCTGGAAGAGCGCGGCGTCGCCCGCGAACCGGAAGGGAACCGCGCGCTCCTCGAGCGCGGCGGCCACCAGGCGCGCCTCCCGCCAGCCCGAGCCGACGATCACGCAGACCGCCTCGGGCGGCACCTCACCCGCGGCGAGCAGGTGCTCGATCTCCCGTGCTGCCGCCTGCGCCTCCGCGCGCTCGGTCGTCGAGCGCCAGAAGCGCACCACCGAGGCCCCGTCACCGCCCTGTTCCTCGCCTGTGCCGGGGCGCTCATCCCCGGCGATGGCGGCCACCGCGCCCGCCGCCTGCGCCACCTCCGGGCCGAACCGCAGCGGCCGGTCGAGGATCACGTGGGCCGCCTCCGGGTACCGCTCCATGAATGAAGGCCCCGGGTCGACGACGGCCGCGGGGGGACGCCGGATGGACTGCGCCGTGTCGCACGCGCAGACGAGGTTCTGATGCTCGGCCACCGCGTCGATGAGCGCGCGGTGGGCAGCCCCGGCGTCCTCCAGTTCGTCGACCATCACGAAGGGGAAGCGGGTGGACACCTCGCGGCGGACGTCGGCGCGCTCGCGCAGCAGCCGCTCCAGCTCGATCACCAGGTCGCCGCCGTCGAGGCTCCCGTTCTCGCGCAGGATCCTGTCGTGGCTCGCGTAGAGCTCCGCGAACTCCCGCTCGCGGCGGGCGCGCTCCTTCTCCTGCGCGATCGCCGACTCCCGCTCGCGCTCCTCGGCCCAGTCGCGAAGCCTGCCGGGGCTGATCCCCTCGGCCTTGAGGGCGTCGATTCGCCGCAGCAGGCGGGCGAGCAGGCCCGCCGGGTTGCCGCGGATCTCGTGCCGCCGGAGGGACAGGTCGTCCAGATGGTCGAGGAGCAGCGCCAGCCGATCCGCGAGCCGGACGGTAGCGAAGAAGGGGTCGAGTCCCGCCTCCAGGGCGTACTCGCTCAGCAGCCGCCCGGCGGCCGCCTCGTAGGTGGCGATCCAGAGCTCCTCGTAGGGCGGATCCACCAGAGTCCCGGCGCGCTCCCGCAGCCTCGCCGCGCCCGCGCGGGAGCGGGTCAGGATGAGGACGTATTGCGGCTCCACGCCCGCATCGGCCAGGCTCTCGAGCCGGCGGACGAGCGCCTCGCTGCGGCCGGACCCCGCCGGCCCGGAAAGGAGGAGCGGGCCTTCTCGGTGACCGATGGCGCGCGCCTGGAGCTTGGTCGGCGCTTGTCCGGGTCCCGGTGGGCTCTCTCCCTCCACCGAGCTAACGCTAGCGCCTGCAGGAGGGCCTGCCGGAGGCCGGGGCAGTTTGCACCGCCCAAGCGCCGCAGTACTTGCGGGAGCCACCACTAGCATGGGGGCGTGGCCCGCAGGCAGACCTCCGAAGCGGACGCGAGCGCTTCCGCGGCGGGCGACGTGATCGACGCCGATTGGCTCGGCACCTGCCGCCGGATGGTCGCCGCCCAGCGCGAGCTGTTCGCCGCGGAACGGAGCATCGCCGCCCGGACCGTCTACGACGGCGTCGGCGAGGGAGGCGACCACACGCTGGCCATCGACCGCCGCAGCGAGGACATCGTCTTCGCGGAGCTCGAACGGCTGAACGAGGAGGGCCTTGAGTTCACGGCGATCTCCGAGGAGCGCGGCGAGGTGCGCTTCGGCGCTGCGAACTCGGGCGCGACGGTTGTGATCGACCCCCTCGACGGCTCGTTGAACGCCCGCCGCATGCTGCCGTCGTTCTCGCTCAGCATCGCGGTCGCGTCCGGGCGCACGATGGCCGACGTGGAGGTCGGCTACGTCTACGACTTCGGATCGGACGAGGAGTACTTCGCGCGCCGGGGTGACGGCGCCCAGGTGAACGAGGAGCCGCTGCGGGCCGAGGGCCCCGGGTTCGGGCTCGAGGTCGTCGGTGTGGAGGGAGCCAAGCCGGAGCGCCTGATCCCCGTGCTCGACGCCCTGCAGGGGAAGGCGTATCGGATGCGCTCCGTGGGCTCGATCGCGATCTCGCTCTGCTACGTGGGCGGCGGCCGCTTCGACGCGATGCTCACCGGTCGCGCCTCCCGCTCGGTGGACGCGGCGGCCGGCCAGCTGGTCGCTCGCGAGGCCGGCGCCGTGGTCGCCTTCGCCGGCGAGGGGCTCGACGTGAGCTTGGACCTGGACGCCCGATACCACGTCGCCGCCGCCCTCGACTCCGAGATGCTCGCGACGGTGCTCGAGGCACAGCGCTTCGCCGAGCCAGCCCCAGAGGCCGCGGGCTGACCGTGGACCGATTCGTCGATTGGAGCCTGGCCCAGCGCGTCGCGATCGGCGTGGCGGGTGGCGGGTCAGACCCCGGCTACTTCTCCGGATCGGCGGTCGAGTCCGCGTGCGACGAGGCGATCGGACTGGTGGTGGAGTACACGCGCCTTACTCCTGCCCGTCCGATTCCCCGGCCCGAGGTCGTCGACCGGGCCGAGTGGGCGCGGGTCGGCCTGCGAACGCTCAGCGAAGTCTCCCACGAGTTCGAGGAGCGCATCGCCGGCGGCTTGAATGCGCCGGGGCCGCTGGGGGGCATCGCCCGGTCGCTGGCCGGAGGCGCTGCGGGAGTCGAGGCCGGAGTCGCCGTCGGCTACGGAGCGCGGAGGGTCCTCGGTCAATACGACATCGCGATCGTCCAATCCGATCGGCCCGAGCGCCTGCTGTTCGTCGGGCCGAACCTCGCCGGCACGCACCTCCAGCTCGGCGAGACGCCGGAGGTGTTCCTGAAGTGGATCGCGATCCACGAGACCACGCACGCGGTGCAGTTCACCTCTGTGCCGTGGCTCCGTGGCCACCTTGCGGGTCTCCTCCAGGAGCTCATCGACGGCGCCGCGGCGCAGATGGACCGCGCGTCGCTCCAGGGCCTCGCCAAGCGGATGCTGACCAGCGACCCGCGCAAGACGATCAGGTCGCTGCTGCAGGGCGATCTCGCGAGGATGCTCGCGGGGACCGAGCAGGCGCAGGTGCTGGACCGCCTCCAGGCAGCGATGTCCGTCATCGAGGGGCACGCCGAGCACGTGATGGACATGGCGGGCGCCTCGACCGAACCCGGCTACGCCCGGCTGCGCGGGCGCCTCGACATGCGACGAGCTCGCCGGGGCGGCCTCGGCGAGGTCATCTCGAGGCTCCTGGGCATGGAGCTGAAGCTCCGCCAGTACAAGCTGGGCAAGGCGTTCTGCGACGCGATCGTTGAGGAATCCGGGATCGACGGCCTCAACCGAGTCTGGTCCGCCCCCGAGGCGCTGCCGACAGCCGACGAGCTGGAGCAGCCCTCGAGGTGGCTCGAGCGGGTCGGCGGGCGACCGGCCGCGGCCGCGGCCTGAGCCGGTCGAAACTCTCGCTCCCAGCGCGTAACTCTTCCGCGGAGAGGTGTACAAACACCTGTTCGCTTTGATAAAGTCGAACAACCTTAGAAATAAGGAACTAGAGAGCAAGTCCCACCGAGGGGATTGGAAAGGAAAGATGGCAGCCAACGGCACCACCACGAACACGACGCAGCGCAAGAGCGCGCCGCGTACGACGAAGACCACCACCACCAGCCGCACGGACGCCCAGAGGATCCGCGAGGGCCTGAACAAGGTCCGCGACGGCAGCGTCTCCTACGCGCGGCAGACCGCCGAGCGGACCGTCGACGTCCCCGTCGGGGTCGTCCTCACTGTCGCTGACCGCGTCAACGAGGTCGTCGAGCCGTTCACCAAGCGTGAGACCGCCGAGCGCGAGCTGAAGAGCTTCCGCACGCAGGTCGAGCGCGAGCTGAACAAGCTCGAGCGCCGCGGGGCCACCTCCCGGCGCAAGGCTCGCACCCGCGCGCGCCAGACCCGGAACAGGGTCCAGCGCCAGGTCAAGCAGCGCCGGCGCCGGTTCGAGACCACGGTCAAGCAGAACCGCGCCCAGGTCGAGAAGGGCCTGAAGCAGGCGCAGACCACGGTTCAGGAGCGGGTTTCGACGCTCGTCTAGCACCCTTAGCCCGGGCCGCCTGAGAGGTGGCGTCCCGGAGGGATCTGCTCGCAGCAAACCTCGCGAGCAGAACAGCAACCTCTCCTCCCCGATCGACCGGCCATCGCGCCGGTCGATCGACGTTCGGGGCCCCCTTTGTCACAATGAGTGCCGTGGCGCTACCCACCAAGGAACAAGTCACCGAGGCGCTCCAGGGCGTGATCGATCCCGAGCTGCGGCGAAACATCGTCGAGCTGGGGATGGTGCGCTCGGTCCAGATCGCCGACGACGGCCGCGTCGAGGTCGTCGTCTCGCTCACGACCCCCGGGTGCCCGATCCGGTCCCACTTCCAGAACGCCGTGGCCGAGCGGGTCGGCGAGCTCGAGGGAGTCACCGGCGTCGGGGTCGGCTTCGACGTTCTCTCCAACGAGGAGAAGGGGCACCTCCAGCAGACGCTCGGCCGGCAGCGCCTCCCCGAGGGCGCGCTGGCCCAGGTGAAGAACGTCGTCTGCGTGGCGTCGGGCAAGGGCGGCGTCGGCAAGTCGACGATGACCGCAAACCTGGCGGCCGCGCTACAGGCCGAGGGTCACTCGGCGGGCGCCCTCGACTGCGACGTCTACGGCTACTCGATCCCCCGCATGCTCGGCGTCAACAGCAAGCCCGAGGTGAACGCCGAGCGCAAGATCGTCCCGCTCACCGCTCCCTCCGGGGTTAAGGTGATGTCGATCGGCTTCTTCCTCGAGGAGAACGCCGCCGTGGTGTGGCGGGGGCCGATGCTCCACAAGGCGATCCAGCAGTTCCTGGAGGACGTCGACTGGGGCGAGCTGGACTACCTCCTGCTCGACCTCCCGCCCGGCACCGGCGACGTGTCGATGACGCTGGCGCAGCTCCTGCCCCAGGCGAAGATCCTGATCGTGACGACGCCCCAGCCCGCCGCCCAGAGCGTCGCCCGCCGGTCCGCCGAGATGGCCGAGAAGGTGGACCTCGAGCTCCTCGGAGTGATCGAGAACATGTCTGCCTTCACCGGCCCCGACGGACAGCGCGTGACGATTTTCGGCGAGGGTGGCGGTCAGCTCCTCGCCGACGAGCTCGACGTCCCGCTGATCGGGAAGGTGCCACTCTCGGAGGAGCTTCGCGAGGCCGCGGACGCCGGCACGCAGCTGGTCCTCGAGCAGCCGAACGCGCCCGCCGCACAAGCGATCCGGGACGCTGCGCGCGGCATCGTGGCCGCGACGCCGCAGGAGCTCCCGGTCATGCAGGCGCCGCCGCCGGCCGCGATGCCCGAGCCCGCCCTCAGCGGGACCGAGCTGCCGGTCGTCCAGCGCTAGGCCGCGCGGCTACTCGGCGAGCGTCTCGCCGGAGCCGCCCATCTCTGCGGGGAAGTCCTTCATCTTGGGCAGCCCGTCCTTCATGCGCAGCACCGTCGATTCGTAATTGACGTGCACCCCGGGTTCAAACGGAAACGTCGGGATGGTCGCCGCGTACACGTCTACCAGCCCCCACTGCGGGTGCCGCGTCATCACGTGGCCGCCGCAGGCCATGCACCACTGCCGGTAGCTCCGCTCGTTCAGGTGATGCTCGCCGAGCTGGTCTTCCCCCTGGGTCACCTCGACCGCATCGGGCTTCCAGAGCGTGAATGCGTTCACCGGAGAGGCGGACCAGCTCCTACAGGAATTGCAATGGCAGTAGCCGGCGCCTTCCGGATCGCCGGTGACGGTGATCGTGACCGCGCCGCACCAACACTGCCCCTCATAAGTCTTCTCGTTTTCGCCCATGCGTGCTCCCTTCGCTTAAGTGGAGGCGAATCTCGATCGGGAGGCTACAGCGATCAGTTGATCGCGGCGGGTGGCTACGCGTTCGCGTAGTACTCGGCGTTGATCTGGATGTACTTGCCCCACTCGTCGGGGAGCTGGTCCTCGGCGAAGCAGGCGTCCACTGGGCAGGCCTCGACGCAGGCATCGCAGTCGATGCACTCGTCGGGGTCGATGAAGAGCTGCTTGGCGGCGTCGTAGTCCGGCTCGTCGGGAGTGGGGTGGATGCAGTCGACGGGACAGACCTCGACGCACGAGTTGTCCTTCTCTCCGATGCAGGGCTCGGCGATGACGTAGGCCACGGCTGGTCTTTCTCCCTCTTTGGGTGCCTCAGTAGGTGAATCCAGATCGTGCGCCCCGCGGGTCCTGTCGCGGGTGCGGAGCGACATTCTAGGCAAGTTGGCCTCATAGGCCACGATAGGAAAAGTGACGAGCCGCGCTTGGGTGAGGCGCCGGGCGGGCTCCGGGTAGAGTCCGCGCCGTGATCCTCCTGACCGGGGCCAGTGGAA
>DASQCL010000033.1:0-6995 GCA_035634715.1 Solirubrobacterales bacterium | reverse complement strand
GATCTCAAGCAGTTCCTCGAGCACGAAGCCTCTCCTTCCGCCCTGAGTGGACCCAGACAGTCTAAACCCCAAGCTGCGTGCGATCCACTGACGACGCTGAAAGGTGCGGAACACCTCGGGCCATGCCCTCGGTGCCGCCGTTTCGGCGCTACCTAGCCGCCGGCCCGCACGATGCCCGCCGCCAGCCAGATCGCCTCCTCGACGGCGATGTCCGGCACGCCCTTCACCTGGATCGAGGCGAGGAGCATCCGGCCGGTCTTTGGGTTCACGCCCCGTCCCGACGCGGTCGCACCGAACAGCAGGGCGAGGGGACGCGCCTCGTCGGCGATTACCAGCGTTCCTGTCGGCAGGGCGCCCGGACGGCCCTCCAGGCCCTCGCCCTCGGCGGTCGTGCGGATGCCGAGGCGGCCGTCGGCGCGGCCGGCGTCGAAGGCCCTCAGCGCAACTCCCGACTCGATGATCGCGATGGTCAGCGCGTCGTCCAGGAGGCTCTGGCTGACGAAGCCGCCGCGCTTCATGCGCTCCAGTGCCACCGCCTCGACGGGGGTCGGCTGCTCGTCGGGGTCGAGGCCGATCTGGCGAAAGAACACGCGGTACGCGTACGGGATCGGCTTGTGGCGGAGCGCGATGGCCTGGGGGCCCGAGAAGCGGTCCGACATCCGCGCGAGGCGGGCCTTCAGCTCTCGCGGGCTCCGCCCCGAGCCGTGCTCGATCAGCAGGTAGCGCAGCGCGAGCCCCGGAAACTCCTCGCGGAGGTCCGGCGCGACCCAGCCCGCCTCCGGAACCGCATCGGCGCTCATCAGCGGCTCTCCGCCTCCCGCTCCCGCGTCTGCTGGAGCAGCGTCTTGACATCGCGCTCGATCCCGGCGCGCAGGCTTCCGGACTCGGTCGGCGGCTGCGAGAGCTCGGCGATGCTCGCCTTCGCGAAGTCGAGGATCCCGCCCGGGTACGCGAACGCGACCGTCGGACACCCTCCGACCCTGTAGAGGTCGCTCACAGCGCCGTCGCGGTCGTATCCCACGGGCATGGTCCAGCGGTGCTCGGAAGCGATGCTCCGTACGCTGCTCGGGTCGTCGCGGACGTCGATCGAGAGCACGTTCAAACGGCCCTTGTACTTCTCGTAGACCGCATTCAGCGCGTCCTGCGTCGGCAGGCAGTTCGCCCCTCGGGTGAACCAGAAGGAGAGCACGAGAGGCCGACTGAACAGATCGCAGACCCGGATCGCCTTGCTCGGTGGGTAGTTGATCTCACATGCGGGAGTGCGTTTCGCATCCGACGGACACGGGTTCACCGAGGTCGAGCAGTTGTCCTGGGCGATGTTCGCGTCGAAGTCGAGTGGCCCGGTGACTGCGTTCGGCACCGCGAACTCCGAGAGGGGGATGCCCCGCTCGGCGCCGCCGACGCCGAGCGTGCCTCCGCCCTGGGTGCGAATGGTGTTGAGCGTCGCGACGATGATCAGTACCAGGAACGCGATCCCGACGAAGGTCGAGTAGCGGCGGCCGGGGCCTCTCGAGGACTTCTGCGATGCCACTGGTGGTGCCGCTAGCCGGCGTCAGCCGGCGCCGGGCGGCCTCGGCGTCGCAGCCGGGCTGCGAGGGTCGTGAAGGGCTGGAAGCCGCCCTCGGCCCAGACCAGGGCCGCAGGCAGAACCAGGAGGACGCCCAGGAGCGCGACGCCGAGGTCGAACACGGTCACGAGCCCGAAGTCGCGGAGCATCCTGATGTTGGTGAACACGAGCACGGCGAAGCCGGCGATCGCGGTGATCCCGGACGCGGTCACCGCGGCGCCGGTGCGTGAGAACGCCCGCCTGAGCGCCTCGCCGAGGGATCCACCGGCCGCTCGCTCCTCGTAGTAGCGAGCGCTGAGCAGGACGCTGAACTCGGTCGCGATCGCGATCACGAGGGCGCCGAGGGTGGCCGACATCGGGTTGAGCGGCACCCCGGTGATCCAGAGGATCAGCGACGACCAGCCGGTCGCGAAGACGATCGGGATCAGCGGCACGAGCGCTCGCCGCGCCGAGCGGTAGACGGCGATCAGGACCAGTGCGACCGCGAGCAGGCCGGCGATGGTGACGAGGTATCGGCTGTCCGACAGCGAGGAGTTGGCGTCGGCGGCGAGAACCGGAAGGCCGAGGACCTCCGCCGAGGCCCCGGGCGGCGGGTCGTTCGCCGAGCCGGGAGGGTTGATCTGGTTCCGGATGTCGTCGATCAGGGCCTTCTGCTGATCGAAGGGCATGACCTTGATCCCGAACGTGATCACGCCGGTGTTGCCCGGCTTGCCGGTCGTCGGGTCGGTCGTGACCATGGCCTGCGCCACGTAGTGGGGCAGCAGCCGGAGATCGGTCGTAATTTGCTGCCGGCTGGGCGCCGTCGTGGAGTCCCCGTAGATGAAGTCGGGCAGCGAGATCTCGGGGCAGATCTCGGTCCCGGCCGACTGGCATGACTGCGTCGCGCTGGTGTAGCCGTGGCGTTCCAGAACGCGCTGCTCGAAGTCGTGCATCCAGGAGATCACCTTCGGGTCCTTTAGGTCCGGAGCGGTGACGGTGACGTAGGTGAGGCCGGAGACCCCCGTGGCGTTCTCCAACTCGTCCACGTTCTGAAGCGCGGGGAGGTTGCCCGGCACGAGCTGGCGGATGTCCGAGATCACCGGGATCTGCGTGCCGACCCCCCACCCGATCGCCGCGAGGACCGCGGCCACCGCCAGGACGCGTCCTGGCGCGGAGATCGACATCGCCAGGGCTCGCCGGCCCAAACCCCCGGCACCGGCGCCGACCCTGGAGCTGAACTCGGAGATCGGATGGCCTACCGCGCTCAGGCGCCGGCGGGCGCCGTCGAGTCGCGTGGGCCGGCCGGGCCGCTGCGTGCCACGGCCCGAGCCGCCGCCGCGGCCGAGCAGCGACAGGGCCGCGAGGCCAGCCGTCAGCGCGATCACGAAGGCGACGACGATGCCTCCGACCAGGAGCAGTGCGAACGCGCGGACCATCGGGATCGGCGAGAGCAGCAGGACGCAGAACCCGGCGGCGGTCGCAAGGCACGCCGTCGCGATCACCGGCCCCCCGCGGGCGGCGGCCTCCACCGCGGCCCGCGGCGGCGAGGACCCCTCGCGAACCGCCTCGACGAAGCGCGCCTGAAACTGGATCGCGTAGTCGACGGACAGCCCGATCAGGATCGGCAGGACGGCGATCGACGCCATCGTCAGCGATCCGCCGATGAGCGAGAGGAAACCGAACGTGATCCCGGCCGCGCCGAGCGCGATCGCCAGCGGCAGGAGGCGCAGCGGGGAGCGGAACACGAGCGCGAGCGCGATCACCATCGCGGCGAGCGCCGCCGCCAGCAAGATGAAGATCTGCGTCGAGAGCTCCTGTGCCAGCCCCTCGAAGACGACGGGGACGCCGCTGACGACGTAGCTCGGCTGGGTGCCGAACGACGAGAACTTCTTGAGCTGGAACGTCGGGTCCTCAGTCGCCTGCCTGAAGAGCGAGATCGCCTCGGATCGCTGCGCGTCGCTGAGGCCCGGCCGCAGCCTGACCGAGATCAAGGCAGCGTTGGGGCTCGGCACGATCGCGGCTAGGCGCGCCTTCGGTGTGCATCCCGGGGCGCCCGGGTTGCAGATCACCGACTCCACGTACTGCTGGTTGCTCAGGCTCGGGAGGTTGTTCTGCCCATAGCGCACCGCAAGCGTGGCGAGCTTCTGCTGGAGCTGCTGGACGACACCCTGATACGCAGCCGTTGCCGCCTGCTTCTGCTGGGCCTTCGAATACCCCCGTTTCGCCGCCAACGCGGCCGCCCGCCGACCGGCCTGCTTCGCCTTGACCAGGGCCGCCTGGGCCTGCTTCTGGTACAGGTTGTTGGCCTCGATCGCGAACTGGTTGAGGAAGGTCGCCGGCCCGAACACCACAGCGCTCGGATCGAGCTTCGCGATCGCAGCGCACGGCGCCGGCGCCGGCTGCCCCGAGTACACCTGACCGCCCTTCGCCTTGCCCGACAGGCAGCTCTCGAGCGCCAGCAGCTTCCCGAGGTTGCTGGTCAGCAGCAGCTGGCGGAGGTCGCCCTTGACCAGGACCTCGACGGGCTCGGCCCCGAACTGGTTGTAGAAGTCCTGGGTCTCCGTGAAGGTGGACGAGCCCTTGTCGACCAGCGAGTCCGGGCTCCGATCCGCCTCGAGCTTGAGTGCGCCAACAGCGCCGATGAGCGCGACCAGGACGGCAGCGACGATGACCGGCGTCGGCCTCTCCACCGCCCGCCCGGCGATCCGTGCCAGCAGATTCCGAATGCGCACGACGGCCCTAGATTACGGACGCGGCCAGGCGGCCACGCCGTCAGTCCATCGCTAGTGGGCCCTCGGTCTCAGCGTTCAGGAACTGGGCGACGAACTCGTTGTCGGAGTCGAACAGCTCGTCCGCCGGGCCTGACTCGACGATCCGCCCCTTCCAAAGCACGGCCAGGAAGTCGGCGATACGCCGAGCGGTCCCCAGATCGTGGCTGATCACCAGGTAGCAGCCGCTGTTTTCGGCGTGAATCTCGCGGATCAGCTCGCACAGGAGCGCGGTGCGCACCGGGTCGAGTCCCGAGTCCGGCTCGTCGAACATGACGACCGCCGGATCGAGGACGAGCGCCCGTGCGAAGCCGGCGCGCTTGCGCATCCCGCCGGAGAGCTCGTTGGGCATCTTCTCCATCGCCTCGGCAAGGCCGACCTCGCGAAGGCGCCGGTTGCAGATCTCGGAGATCTCCTCCTCACCCTTGTCGGTGTGCTGACGCAGCGGGAAGGCGACGTTGTCGAAGACGTTCATCGAGCCGAAGAGCGCCCCATCCTGGAACAGCAGGCCGAACTTCTTGCGCATCTCGAACAACTCGTCATCGGTCATGTTCGGAACCGACTCGCCGTGCACGAGCACGTCGCCGGCGTCCGGATAGAGCAGGCCCACGATGTGCTTGATCAGCACGCTCTTGCCGGTCCCGGAGGGCCCGAGCACCATCGAGATCTGGTCGTCGGGGATCCCCAGGTTGAGGCCATTGAGGATCCGGGTGCGGCCGAACTGCTTGACGACGTCGATGACCTCGATCGCGTCCTTGCCGCCGTGGTCGCGCTTGGCGCCGGTGTGCCAGCGGTAGGGGTTGGTCTCCTTCGAGGTGACGCCCGGGATCGTGTAGTCCCGGTTCAGCGTGCCCAGCTCGGGAGCGGGCTCCTCGTAGGCCTCGCCGGCGTCGGCCGGCACCCTGGACTGCCAGGGTGCCTCGTCGCCGTCCTGCCGAGCCTGCTCGGCGTCCTCGGGCGCCTGCTCGACGTCCTGGGGCGCGTCCTCCCCGTAGGCGTCCTGCTCGTAGTTCTCTTCTCTGGTCTCTCGCGTCTCGTCAGCCATCGCAGCCGTTCGCCTCCTGTCTGGGCAGGGTCATCCCCCGATTGGCGCCCGCGGATTCGCTCCCCAGAACACCAGGGTTCCCATCATCCCGATGATGTGGACTAAGACGATGTTAAGCACCATCGACTTCGCGGTCGCGGTTCCGACCCCGACCGGGCCACCCGACGCGGTGTAGCCGTAGTAGCAGCCGACGAGGACGATCGCCGTCGCCATCACCATCGCCTTGATGACGCTGAATAACAGGTCGGGCGGGTTTTGGAACATCCAGAAGATGAGGAAGTAGCCGCCGGAGCTAACGTCGCCGATCTGCTTCACGACCGCGAGCCAGGAGGCGAAGTAGCCGATCCCGATCGCGGCCAAATACATGAACGGAAGCGTCATCCAGGCGCCGAGAAGCCGGGTGGCGGCGAGGAAGGTCATCGGCGGCACCCCCATCACCTCGAGCGCGTCGATCTCATCGGAGATCCGCATCGCGCCGAGCTCGGCGACGATCCCGGTGCCGACCTTGGCCGCCATCATGTAGCCGAAGGCGTAGGGGATCACCTCGCGCAGGTCACACCAGGCGGCAAAGACGCCGGCGTAGGCGGGGGCGCCGACGGAGCGGTTGAAGTAGGCGCCCTCGATCCCGCACTGGAGTCCGAGGATGAAGACGAGGCCCCAGATGACGATCGTCGAGCCGAGGATCAGGATCCCGGCCTGGCGCAGCGCCTCGCCGAAGAACTGCAGCACGCGGCCCGAGTAGACGAGGCCCATGGTGCGACCGCAGAAGCGGGCGATCTCACCGAGCGAGGCGAGCCAGTCGCGGGGAACTGCGAGCCAGCCGGGCATTACTTGATCACGTTCAGCTCGGGGTGGGTGGCCAAAAGCGTCTGCGTGAAGACGTAGTTGAAGGCAAAGACGCCCAAGAAGGCGATCACCACCGCCTCGTTGACGGCGCGGCCGACCCCGGCGGCGCCGCCGGAGGCATTCATCCCCTTGTAGGAGCAGACGATGGCGATGATCGCCCCGAACAGGGTGCATTTGAGAATCGAGCCCCAGAGCTCGGTCGTCGAGGCGTTGTTTAGGAGCGTGGCGAAGAAGCCGCCCAGGGGGGCGTTGTAGGCGAGCTCGGCGAAGATGCCGCCGGCGATCCCGAACAAAAGAGCGTAGATGTCGAGCAGGCCGGTGATCAGCATCAGGGAAAGGAAGCGGGGCACGACCAGGTTCTTGATCGGGTCGACGCCGAGGACCTGGAGCGCGTCGAGCTCCTCGCGGATCTTGCGGGCGCCGAGGTCGGCGGTGATCGCGGTGCCGGCGACGCCGGCGACGACGACCGCGGTCACGAACGGGGCGAACTCGCGGACCGAGGCGAGGATGAAGAAGCCGCCGAGGCGATCGAGGGCGCCGAAGAGGGTGAGGAAGTTGGCCGCCTGAAGCCCGGGGGCGCCGAAGCCGAAGGCGACGGTGGAGATAAGCATCGGAAACCAGCACAGCTGCAGGGCGAAGATGAACTGGGAGATGAACTCGCCGCCGTAGGGGTAGGGCGGGCGGACCGTGGCCGTGATCGTCTTGCCGGTGAGGATCATCATGTTCCCCACCTGCTCGAACAGGCTCTTTGCGGGCAGGAAGGCTCTATCGGCTACGGATCGGACCATCT
>DASQCL010000032.1:0-2796 GCA_035634715.1 Solirubrobacterales bacterium | reverse complement strand
CGGAACGGGCATCGTGTTCGATTGGGGCCCCGCGTCGACCGGCATCCACACGATCACGCTCGAGGCGCGCGACCCCGCCGGGCAGCTCGGGACGGCCTCCCAGACGGTGACGGTGTCGTGATGCGGCGCATGCTCAACGCGCTGTCCGGCCGCCTCCGCGCCGAGGAGGGCTGGGCCATGGTCGTCGCCATCATGGTCACCACGCTGATGGTCAGCATGGGCCTGGCCACGATGGTGGTGATCGACAGCCAGTCCCAGGGGTCCGCGCGCGAGCGCCTCGACGAGTCGGACTTCAACCTCGCGCAGGGCGCGCTGAACAGCGAGATGTCGATCCTCACGGCCAAGTGGCCGGGCGGGTCGGCGGCGGCGTTCCCCGCCCAGTGCACCTCGGCCAGCGTCTCCGCTCAGTGCCCCGACCCCACGATGCTGCGCGGCAGCTACAACTCGGTCGACTACGCCTCGGCGCCCGTCTGGACCGTGCAGGTGCGCGACAACGTCACCGGCGACTTCTACTCCGACGGCGGAACGGCGAATGCGGCCCGCTGGGACTCCAACGGCGACGGCAAGCTCTGGGTGCGCGCGACGGCGACCGTGAAGAATCACGTCCGCGCGGTCGTGGGGCTCATCCAGATCGATACCCAGACCGAGCAGCTGCCGCACAGCACCCTGGTCGCCGGCTCTCTGTCGATCTCGAACAACGGCAACAAGCCGCTGATCTGCACCAAGCTGCCGGACAACCTCAACGGCAACAACTGCTCCTCCTCGTCGTCGCAGGTCGGGCCGATCCAGGTGCGGTGCACGACCTACACGTCGTCGTGCCTCAATATCCGCAGCCCGATCAACAACTCGGTCCAGATCTCGCCCTACAACGTCCAGCTCGGCTATGCGACCCAGCAGTCGCTGAGCCCGGACGCGCTCAACCGCCTCAGGGCTCGGGCGCAGGCCGACGGCACGTACTACTCCGGCGTGTGTCCTCCCAGCATGCAGGGCCCGCAGGCGGGAATGGTGGTGTTCGTCGACTCCGCCGGGGCCTGCGCGTACACCGCCAACGCGATCTACAACTCGCTCACCGCGCCCGGCGTGTTCATCCTCAACAACACGACCCTCAACCTGAGAGGGGTCTCCACCTTCTACGGGGTCATCTACGGCGCCAACCCGCCGTCGACCGGAACGACCGTCCAACTCGGGGGCAACACCTCCGTCATCGGCGGCATCAACATCGACGGCAGCGGCACGCTGGTGGCCGGTTCGAGCAAGGTCAACCTGATCTTCGACGACTTCGCCTTCGGCAAGGTCGCGTCCTACGGGGCCGCCCACCTCGTGCAGAACAAGTGGAGGGAATTCGTCCCCAGCGGAAGCTAGGCTCGCGTCCGCATGTTCGTCGCCATCGCCGCGCTCGCAGGCCTCATCGCTGGCTCCTTCTTCAACGTTGTGATCGCGCGCCTTCCGCGCCACGAGTCGCTGCTGACGCCGGGCTCGCGCTGCCCGTCCTGCGGACATCCCGTGCGCCCGTACGACAACGTCCCGGTGCTCTCGTGGCTCATCCTGCGCGGGCGCTGCCGCGACTGCGGGGCGCCGATCTCGCCCCGCTATCCGCTCGTCGAGCTCCTCACGGCGGCGCTGTTCGCCGCGGTGGTGATCGACAGCGGCGCCGACAGGCACGTGTGGCTGGGCCTCGCCCTGGTGTGCGTGCTCGTGCCGGTGGCCTTCATCGACCTCGACCACCGCATCATCCCCAACGCGATCGTACTTCCGGGCGCGGTGGCCGCGGTGGCGATCGTCGCCGCCACCGAGCCCAGCAAGCTGCCCGAGCACCTGATCGCCGGAGCAGCGGCGGCGGCGTTCTTCTTGGTCGCCGTGCTCGCCTACCCGCGGGGTATGGGCATGGGCGACGTCAAGCTCGCGGGCGTGCTTGGCCTGTACCTGGGTCGCGCCGTGGGACCGGCGATCCTCGTCGCGCTGCTGTCGGGCACGCTCGTCGGGGCGGTGATCATCGCCCGCAAGGGCGCGCGGGAGGGGCGAAAGACGGCCGTTCCGTTTGGGCCGTTCCTCGCCCTCGGCGGGCTGGTAGGGCTGTTCGCCGGGCCCGACATCGTCGACTGGTACCTCGACACCTTCACCTGATCGCAAACGCGGGCCGTCCGGGTGCCTGGCGAGGGCTCAAGGAGCCGGCAGCGGGCGTCGATACGTCGTATGCGGGCACGCAGCCCGCGGGCGTAGTCCGTACCGCCCTCCCACGTCATGGCAAGGTCACGCACACGAGGCAATGTGGTCGGGCTCGATATCGAGCCCGGGTATCTCGCTGCCGCCCAGGTCAGCGTCAACGGCGCCGTTGCCGTCGAGCGCGCCGCAACCGGCCCGCTCGAGGCCGGCGTCATGCGCGACGGCGAGGTGGCCGACGTCGAGGCCCTCGGCGAGGCGCTGAAGGCCTTCTTCCGCGAGCACGACCTGCCTCGCCGCGTGCGGCTCGGGGTGGCCAACCAGCGGATCGTGGTCCGCAACCTCGAGCTGCCCAACCTGAGCGATCCCAAGGAGCTGGACGCGGCGGTTCGCTTTCAGGCCCAGGAGTACCTTCCGATGCAGCTCGACCTCGCGGTCCTCGACTACCAGAGCCTCGGCGTGACGCAGACCGACGAGGGCGAGCGTCAGCGCGTCGTGCTGGTCGCGGCGCGGCGCGACATGATCGATCGCCTGCTCGAGGCGGCGAACCAGGCCGGCCTGCGCCCCGAGGGAATCGACCTGTCCGCCTTCGCGATGATCCGCGCACTCGCCCGCCCGGTGGTTGAGGGCCAGGGC
>DASQCL010000031.1:0-2204 GCA_035634715.1 Solirubrobacterales bacterium | reverse complement strand
TCGGTCGCGGTCTCCTCGGAGTCAGGGGACTCGCGAAAGCGCTCGTCTCCGGCCTCCTCGAACGAGTGGATGAGTGCCTGCTCGAGCAGCTCCTCGCGGGTGGAGAAGTAGTGGTGCACGAGCGCCGTGGACGCCCCGGCTCGCTGCGCGACCCTGGCGATGCGCACCTCGTCGATCCCCTCGGCGGCGATGAGATCGCAAGCGGCGTCGAGGATGCGCTCGGGGGCGCTCTGCGTCGTCGCTTCCACGTCGGCGGCCATCGGCCAGACAACCTATGCGGCAGCTAGGGCGACTCCGGCGTCGGCGAGCGCCGCGGCGGCCGCGTTGCGCCCGTTGAGGGCGATCACGCTGCCAGCCGGGTGGGTCGCGGCGCCGCACATGTATAGGCCGGGCACCGGCGTCCGGGCGGATAGGCGGCCCTCCCACATCTGGTCGGGGGTCACCTCTCCTTGGAAGATGTTGCCGCCCGTGAGGCCGATCCGCGACTCGATGTCGGGGGGCCCGAGGACCTCGTGGTCGACGAGCCGGCCCTCGAAACCGGGCGCGAAGCGGTCGATCAGGTCGATGAACTGCCTGGCGACGTCATCGCGGCGCGAATCCCAGTCGCCCTCCGAGATCTCATACGGCGCGTACTGCCCGAACACGCTCAGCAGGTGCTTCCCCTCCGGAGCCGGGCTGGGGTCGTAGCCGGTCTGGATGTAGATCTCGCCGAACGCGACCGCGGGCTCGCCGCGATCGCAGGCCTCGAAGGCGCGCTGGGCGTCGTCCATGGTGCCCGTCAGGTCGATGGTGGCCCGGGCGGGCCACGTCTCGCCGGGGGCCGCGGCCCAGTCGGGCAGCCGGTCGAGCGCGGCGTTGAACTTGACGACCGGGCTGCGGACCTTCCAGCGCTCGAGCCGGGCCCGATAGTCCTCGTCGACCTCCTGGCCGGCGAGCATCGAGAGCATCCGCTTGGGGTCCGCGTTGCAGACGACGGTCTCGGCCTGAATGGACGTGCCGTCCTCGAGCGTTACGCCCTCACCCGGGACGATCTCCGCCACGGGCACGCCGCAGGCGAGCACCGCGCCCGCCTCGCGCGCGGCGTCGGCGATCGCGAAGCTGACCATCCCCATCCCGCCCTCGACGTATCCCCACAGGGGGCCGTCGCCGGTCATGTCCCCCTGGAAGTGCATGAGCTTGATGGATGCAGTGCCCGGCTCACGGGGCCCGCCCCAGGTACCGATGATCCCCTGCCCGAAGAGGGCGGTCTTCAGGCGCTCGTCGGAGATGTGGTCGTCCAGGACGTCCCCGATCGAGGCCTCGAACAGGAGGTCGATCATCGTCTGATCACCGCCGACGAGCTCCTCGAGCTCCTCGCGGGTGGGCGAGTCGCCCACCCAGGTGTCGCGCTCGCCCTTGCGCAGGCGGCGCCGCGCCTGATCGAAAAGCTCCTCGTACGCCCAGTAGCCGTCGACGTCGCGCGCAGATACGCCGAGCTCCTCCAGGTTCGCCTGGGTGCGCGAATCGTCGATCCACTGCCCGAACGACGTGCCATCCTCGAACGGGACCCACAGATTGGGGTCGGCCATCCAGTAGCGGAGCCCCCGTCGCTCCAGCTCCAGCTCGCGGATGACCCTGTCGTCGAGCAGCCCGACGACGTAGGCGCACGGGCTGATCACGTACCGCTCGTCGCTGAACGGCCGCTCGAGCGTGCAGGCGCCGCCGAGCCGCTCGCGCCGCTCGAGCACGAGCACGCTGCGGCCCGCCCGGGCCAGGTACGCCGCCGCGGTGAGGCCGTTGTGGCCGCCCCCGACGACGACGGCGTCCCAGTGCCGCCCGGCGAGCTTGGCCACCGGCTCGGGCAGGCCGACCTCGCCCAGGCTCGCCGCGATCTCGTTCGCCGCCGCCGCGCCGTTGCCGCTCACGCCGGCACCGCCTGGCCCTCGCGCAGCGCCTCCGTATAGCGCTCCGCGACCATGAGGTCGAAGGCGTGCACGTCGACCTCCTCGGCCGAGTAGCGGCCGGGGACGTAGCCGCGAGTACGCACGCCCTTTTGGGTCAGCTCGCACACGTGCCAGTCCTCGCGGTTCACCTGGTCCCAGAAGTCGATCGCGTCCGACGGATCGAACCCCTCCGCCTCGATCGTCGCGGACTCGAAGAACCACTCGCAGGTCACCTCGGTCCGGCCCGCGCTTCGCGGCCACATGGTGTGGAGCATCACGTAA
>DASQCL010000030.1:0-2315 GCA_035634715.1 Solirubrobacterales bacterium | reverse complement strand
ACCCGGACGCGCGTCACGAGGGGATCACCCTGTTCCTGGTCGACCTCCGCGACGACGACGGCAACCACGTGCCCGGCTTCGAGGTCTCGAGGAAGCTCGAGAAGATGGGCATGCACTCC
Source organism: Solirubrobacterales bacterium (assembly GCA_035634715.1). Taxonomy (GTDB): domain Bacteria; phylum Actinomycetota; class Thermoleophilia; order Solirubrobacterales; family 70-9; genus AC-56. The sequence continues at coordinate 2,196 of DASQCL010000030.1, read as the reverse complement.
TCCGACACCGGCGAGCTCTCGTTCAACGAGGTCCGCGTCCCCGCCGATGCGGTGCTGGGCGAGATCGGCAAGGGCTTCTACCACATCTCTTGGGAGCTCCAGAGCGAGCGGATGGTCGCCGCCGCGGGATCCGTCGCGGGCGCCGAGCGGATGTTCGAGAAGACCCTCGCCTACGCCAAGGAGCGCGAGGCCTTCGGCCGTCCGATCGGCCGCTTCCAGGCGATCCGCCACAAGTTCGCGGACATGGCGACCAAGATCGAGGCCGCGAAGCAGTTCAACTACGTGGTCTCGTGGCGCTACGCCAACGGCGAGTACCCGGTGCGCGAGATCACCGAGGTCAAGCTGTTCACGTCGCGCATGGCCTGCGAGGTCGCTGACGAGTGCGTCCAGATCCTGGGCGGCTACGGCTACATGAAGGAGTACGAGATCGAGCGGGCCTACCGCGACGTGCGGCTCAACCGCATCGGCGCGGGCACCGACGAGATCATGCTCGAGGTCATCGGCCGTTCCTACGGCCTCTAGGCCGACTGGCGGTCCAACAACCGGCCGAGGTCGGCCAGCCGCTCGTCCCACTCGGCGCCCACTGTCGCGATCCAGCGAGCAGCGTCGCCGAGCGGCTCCGCGTCGAGGCTGTAGCGCGTCTCGCGCCCAACCCGCTTCGTATTCACGAGGCGGGCACGGCGCAGGGCGGCGAGGTGCTTGGCCACCGCCTGTCGTGTGATCGGCAGCTCGGCCGCGAGCCCGCTCGCGGTGACTGTCGAGCCGCCGGCCAGCGTCTCGACCATCCGGCGCCGGGTCGGGTCGGCGAGCGCCGCGAAGACGGCGTCGACCGGCACTAGGCGAGGACCAGCAGGAGCGCCAGTTGGAGGGCGGAGAGGCGAGCGCCCCACGCGGCGCCCGCGAGCGCGGTGGGCGTCGCGGCACTGGCGCGCTCCACGACCACCAATCGGGTGCCGCTGACCAGCGGGACCAGCGTCAGCTCGACCTCGGTCTCGGGCTCGCCGGGGCTCCTCCAGGTGAAGGCCAGCTCACGCTCCTCCTCGACCCGCAGGACGGTTCCCACCTTCTCCGTGCCATCGGCGAAGCGAAAGCTCGCCCGGCCACCGGGCTCGGGGTCCAGCTCGGCCTCGTCGGCCAGCCACTCGCCGAGCAGCCGCTCGTCGGTCAGGGCCTCCCAGACCTCCTCGGCCGGTGCGTCCAGGACCGTCTCCCGCTCGACCTCACGCCGCTGATCGTCCATCTGGTCCTCCGGTCTCGATGATTCGCAACCTTCGGGTTGCGCTTCTGCTAGCCTCGCTCAAAGAGCAACCGTCCGGTTGCACTTTAGCAACGAAGGAGGTCCCGATGGCGCTGATACCGATGGTCGTCGAGCAGACCGCCCGCGGCGAGCGGTCCTACGACATCTACTCCCGCCTCCTGGGCGAGCGGATCGTCTTCCTCGGCCAGCCGGTCGACGACGAGATCGCCAACCTGATCGTCGCCCAGATCCTTCACCTCGAAGCCGACGATCCCGACAAGGACATCTCGCTCTACATCAACTCCCCCGGCGGCGTGGTCTACTCGGGGCTCGCGATCTACGACGCGATGCAGTATGTGAAGCCCGACGTCCAGACGATCTGCTTCGGCATCGCGATGTCGATGGGCGCCCTGCTCCTCGCCGGCGGCGCGGAGGGCAAGCGGATGGCTCTCCCCAACGCCAAGATCCTCATCCACCAGCCCTCCGGCGGCTTCGAGGGCCAGTCGACCGACATCGACATCCACGCCCGAGAGGTCCTCGCCCTGCGGCGGCGCATCGACGAGATCTATGCGCATCACACCGGCCGTCCGGTCCCGGAGGTCCACGGCGACATGGAGCGCGACCGCTTCTTCACAGCCGCCGAGGCGGTCGAATACGGGCTCGCGGACCGGGTCGTCGACCGCCACGAGCTCGAGCGCACCCCGACCGGGTTCGGTTCGCGGTGAGGAATCCGCAAGAATCGCCTTCCTGAGCAGCCTGGACCACATCCGCTCGTATTACGAGGCCCTGAACACGGGCGACGTCGATCAGGTGGCGTTGCACTTCACCGACGATGCGACCCACTACTACACGCGCCTCGGCCCACACCAGGGCGCACGGGCGATCGCGGAGAACGCGCGTTGGGGAGTCGATCACGTCGATGGCCAGTGGTGGATGGAGCACGGGATCGAGAACGCCGA
>DASQCL010000029.1:0-3294 GCA_035634715.1 Solirubrobacterales bacterium | reverse complement strand
CGGTTGATGCTCAGGCGAAGGACGCTGGCCCACCCCAGCGTCGTCTGTCCCAGAACTAGTGTTAGCGGCCGTGACGAAGCGCTCGCTCGCCGCCGCGCTCCTTTTGCCGCCCTTGGCCTTGGTCTGTTCGTTGCGTGTGGGGGAAGCGGCGGATCGCAGAAGACTCTTTCAGCGCGTCAAGTTGCCTCGGCCCTGCGAAAGCACGGTGTTCGGGCGCGGATCACCTGGCGCGCGAGCGAGATCCGAGGCGCCACGGAAATGAACGGCTTCCTAGGTCTCAGCGGGGTCCGGCTGCGCGAGCACTGACGCGCGGCGACGCGGGGTTGCGAGGGAGCCGTTCCGGTTCTGGCTGACAACGTACGCATAAGGCCCGGAAATGACGATCTCAGACGCGTTCAGAAATGAATCCGCGTACGGGCTCTGGCCGACGACCACCGGCGCTGCCGGATTCGAGATGTTGACCACGGTGACGGTGCCGGCGAAGTACGCGAGGGTGTAGGCGCAATTGCCGGAGACTGCCACGAACGCCGCGCCGAGAGGCTCCGCCACCGAGCCGGTGAGCACCGGTGTGGTAGACATGCTCGCCTGCGCTCCCGCCGACGGAACAAGTCGCGGGAGAGGGCCAGCGCTAGGCGAGCATCCGACGCGCGAGCGGCCCGGGATCCGCAGCGAGTTGAGCCTTCGCCATGCTCGCTACGGGTGTTACCTCGTCGTTCATTTCGCTCCTGGCCGGTGGGCGCAAACGGGGTGAAACGGGAAGTTGAGCCCTATGCGAGGCTACGGGTTGGGGCAAGGCATCAAGTACGACCTGCCGTCACGGGCTCGCCATCAAGTACGACCTGCCAGCTGCCGGCAAGTGCTGCAGCGAGCGCTGCAGCACTTGCGTTCGTGCATCCCGGCCCAAAGGTCGTGATCTCCCGTTCTGCGGAGGCGCCTTGCGCGTCCGCCACAAGGACAATGGAGCCGCGCGCAAGAGCCTCCTGGACGCGCCAGGGACGGACCTGAACTATGGTCGCGGCGCCGTGGGTGGTGTCCGTAACGATTCCTGCCTGCGAGCCCGAGAGCGAGATCGCCTCTTGGCCCAGGTCGTGGACGGCCATCGCGCACAGCGCAACTGCGATCCGGGCGCCTGCCGAGACGAGCATGTCGTATTCCCGCGGCGCGGGCTGCTCGGAGATCGCGGCCGCAAGACCGACCAACTCCGCGGTCGTATCCTCGGGGGCCGAAAGGACGCCGACGACCCGATTGCCCGAGCGACGCGCGTCCACCAGCTGGCCTGCCACCGTGCGTACTCGCTCGGCGTCCGCAACCGCAGCACCCGGAAAGCTCAGCACGAGAACGGGCGCGTCCGCGGTTTCGTCGCACGGCGGGGGGAGCGGCTGGGGTGCGCGAAGGGCCACGCCCCGACTCTAGGCGGTGAAAAGCGCTGTGGAAACCTGCTCCACACAAGACCGTCCGAATAGCTAGCCGGCGCTTAGCTCGCAGCATTCGATCAGGCCGCGGAGCCACCGCCCGCGCAGGTTAGGCGAAGTCCGAGTCGGTTCGTGCGCGGGAGCATCTCTGGCGTCGCTAAAGGGTGTCTCAGCACTCCCGCCGCAGTCGCCGCCGAGGTGGGCGGTACGAGAGCCAGAGGAGGATGCCGGCCATGCACCCCCATCCGGCATGTGGTCCGCCTACCGCGATGAGATGTGAGGGGGCATCGCTTCTGGGATGCGAACCTGTAAGACACGCCTGACCCAGGAGGTAAACCTGACAACGCACTCGCGGCAACACCCGTCTGTCTAGGCTCGCGCGTGTCTAACCCCGGCTCGAAGCGCTCCCCGAACCGCCTCCCTTCCCTGCCTTCCGAGAGGGCCGCATTGCCGTGAACGTCTACTCCGCACAGCAGTCCTGGGCGAAGCTCGAACACTTCGGCGGCCACGAAGGGGAGCCGCTCGTCTTCAACGAGGGTCGATTCCGCTCTGCTCTCCGTCCGCCTGCACAAGTCTGCTCTTTTTGCGTTCATTCGCGACTCCCGTCGTGGGCGGCAGTTCCGCGGAGAAGGTGGCGTGGGGCGCAGGAACGAGCAACGTCGGGGCAGCTCACGCAAGTTGTTGCGCCCCCCGTACGGTTAGTTCCGTTCGTTCGGGCTTTACACGACCTACCAGGCCCGTGACAAAGGCCACAAGCCCGCCCAATGGGTTGGCCAGAATCTGTAGTCCGATCGGAAGGTGGGGACGTTCGATGAGGGGTCGAGCGAGAAGTAGGCTCGTTGTAGCCAGCGGCGAGCTTCGCTGCCATGACCGGCGACATCCTCGTCTGCATCGACGCCGACACGATCATCGACGTCGACGTCGTCGAGAGGTTCGTCGCCGAGCTCCAGGCCGGTGCTGATGCCACCTGCGCGAACATGCTGCCAATGCCGCATCAGCGAGGTTTCTGGGTCGCGAACCGCCGCTTCGCCTATGCGCTCGGTCGCTACTGGTGGCGCTGGTGCCAGGCACAAATGGGGAAGCTGATGGTCCTCTCGGGCTGCGCCTACGCGCTACGCACGGAGACTGTGCGTTCGATCGGCGGCTTCCCGGGCGAGCTGATCACCTGCGACATGGACCTGACCTGGAGCCTGTACGAGGCCGGGTATACGACGACGTTCTGCCACCAGGCCCTCGCCTATACGTACGACCCGGAGACGTTCGCCGTCTACACGAAGCAGATGCGTCGCTGGGCATCCGGGTTCTTCCAGAACTTCCAGACGCATTACGGTCAGGTGCTCAGGTCGCCTTCCGCTCTCTTGGTGGTCGGCTCGCTCCTGTTCGACCTCTTGATGATGCCGGTGATCTACACGGGCGTCGTGCTTGTGGCGCTACGCAATCCTGCAAGTCTGCGCTGGCTCGTGCCGAGCATCGCCGTCCACGCAGCCATCACCATGTTCATCGCGTCGCGCACGATCACGTGGAGACAGGCGATCGTCGGCTTCCCCTGCTACTGGCTCGCCAACTGGTGGAACAAGGCCATCTACTTCTGGACGTTCATCCGTGAATGGATTCTCGGCCGCCACTACACGTCCTGGACGGGAAGACAGGGACGAGCGACCGAGATCACGCCGATGAGCCGGCGCCGCAAGATCGGCCTGATCAGCACCTCGGCAGGCCTGGCACTCGCCGTTGCCGGCTTGCAGGCGGCCACGACGCGTGCCTCGCTCGCTCAGACGGCAATGCTCCTGCTTGCGATCACGGCCGCGGCTGCCTTCGCGCTTTCCTTCCTCTGCCTGGAGCGACCCCTCACGCTCGTGCTTTCGCTGTCCACTGCGCTGAT
>DASQCL010000028.1:0-19298 GCA_035634715.1 Solirubrobacterales bacterium | reverse complement strand
GCGCCCGGGGTAGGGCTTGAAAATGGGCGCCGTGATGGCAGTAACCCCCGTGTTCCGGCGGGGTAGGAGCGACTAAGCCGCCACCCGGCACTCTCGCGATGCCCGATCTGAAGCCACAGGTCTACAAGGACCCCCGCCCGGCGGAGTACTTCGACCCTTTCCACGAGCGCGCGCGGACCCGCGAGCCGGATTTCGTCTACGACGTGGCGCGGACCATCCTGACGCCTCCCTGCCTCCTCGCGTACCGGCTCCGGGCGATCGGTGAGAAGAACGTGCCGACCACGGGCCCGGTGATCCTGGCCCCCAACCATTTCAGCCAGTGGGACCACTTCTTCGCCGGGGTCTTCATCCGGCGGAAGGTGCGGTTCATGGCCAAGTCGCAGCTCTTCACGAACCCGATCATCAAGTGGATCTTCAGGCATGGCGGCGCGTTCCCCATCCGGCGCGGCCACCACGACGAGGAGGCGTTCACGACCGCCTTCACGATCCTCGACCGCGGCGGCTGCATGCTGATGTACCCGGAGGGCGGGCGCTCGCGGACCGGCGGGATCGCCGAGCCGCGGCCCGGAGTCGGCCGGATTGCCCTTCAGTCGGGCGTGCCGGTCATCCCGGTGGCCATCCATGGCTCTGCGGGCGTGCGCGGGTGGCGAAAGCTTCGGTTCCCCAAGGTGACGGTCCAGTACGGCGAGCCCCTGACGTTCGACGTCGTTTCCGAGCCGACCCGAGACCAGCAGATCGGGGTCGCGACGGAGATCTTCAAGCACGTTCGCGAGATGTACGACAACCTCGACGCCAAGGGGCGCCGGGGCGTGATCAAGGCGCTGCGCGAGGGAATCGCCAGCCCGGCCGAGCAGAAGGTCCCGGCCGAGCAGTCGCGCTAGCGGCCGTCGACGCGATCCACCTTCGGTCAGGGCGTGGACTGCTCGTCGAGCCCGGCGGTCTCGAGCGCGCGGGCGCGGTCGGTGTAGTCGTCGATTTTTGAGATCCTCGAGCCGCGCACGGTCATGACGCTGTAGATGCGCTGCTCGACCGGTACGCCGCTCCCCTTGCCGCGAATCGAGATCCGCAGGAACGCCAAGGCCTTGTCCTCGCCCGACTCCGTGACGCCGTCGATCGCGATCCGCCAGTTCTCGCCGGCCTCGAGCCAATCGTCGGCCCCAGCCAGGATCTCCTCCCGGCCGCGGAACGGCTTCGCGCGGAGCCAGGAATCCCACTCCGGGTCCTCACTCATGAGCGCGAGAACGTCCTCGATGACGGGCGATTCCGAGATGGGCCCGTCGGGCGAGGCCCAATAGCGCTCGAGGGCGCTATCCAGGACCTCGTAGTAGTGGCGGACGATCTCGACGTTCGCCTTCGACATCATCACGACCAGGGGATCATTCGTACTTGGACTCGAGTTCCGACCACTGCTTCGGGTCGTGGCCGGCGACGATCACTGCCTGCGGGTACTCGCGGTGGAAGAGGCGAAGCTCCTGTAGCGAGCGCCGCCAGAGGTGCGGGTCCGCCGGACGCGGCTGACCGGGGCCGCCCTCGAGCTGGTTGACCGTGTAGACGGCGTCGCCGGCGATCACAAAGTCACGGTCCTTGAGGCGCAGGATCACGCACATGTGGCCCATCGAGTGCCCCGGCGTGAACGCGAGTCGGATGCTCCCGTCATTCAGGAGGTCGAAGGTGCGGCCGAATGTGGAGTACGAGCCGACGTGCCGGCCGTTGAAGTCGACCAGGCGGTAGTCGAAGGCGTAGTCGTAGTGCTCCGGCCGGTAGCCGCGGAGGATCGGCCGCGAGCCGGTCGTCGCCGCCCGCCACTCGGCATCGCTCAACACGAAGGTGGAGCCCGAGAAGTCCGAGATCCCCGACGCGTGGTCCATGTGGAGGTGGGTCATCAGGACCAGGCGGATCGAGCGCGGATCCGCGCCGCGCTCGCGAAGCTGTTCCGGAAGGTCTCGCCCCGGCTCCACGCGCGGCTCGGCGACCCTGGCCGCCAGGCGGCCGAAGTTCTCGCTCGGGCTTGCGGCGATCGAAGGGTGGAGGCTCGTGTCGACGAGGATGTGACCCGCCGTCGGGTGAGTGATCAGGAATGCGGGGCACGGGACCCACAGCCACTTGGAGCGGGGTATGCCGATGCCCATCGCCTTCAGGTTCTCGAACGGGCCGCCCGGCGCCTCCATCGCCTGGAGCGGCCAGTGGACCTCGCCGCCGGAGAGCGGCTCCACGGTGACGCTGGCCCTGGCCTCGCCGCCTGGCAGGGGCTCACTGAGCCACTTCGGTTCTGCCGTGATTTTCATGGGCCGGTCAGCGTAGCGGGGCGGGCACTAGGTGAGGGGCCGTCGGGCCCCGAAACATGCTGGTGCGGTTGGTGATGTCCATTAAGCTCGCGCCGGATGGCGGAGCAAGGCGCGTCTCAGATCTTCCTGCATGGCCTGTTGGAAGGACAGATCTGCGTCGTCTCGGGGGCGGGTACCGGGCTTGGGCGCGCGACCGCGATCGAGCTCGCCTCCCTGGGCGCGACGGTGATCGGCTGTGGACGGCGCCCGGAGCCCATCGAGGAGACCGTGAGGATGATCCGAGAGGCAGGCGGGACGGCCGAGGGCGAGCCGATGGACATCCGGGACGCCGAGGCGGTCGAGACGCTCTTCGATGGCGTGCTGGAGCGCCACGGGCGCGTCGACGTGCTCGTGAACAACGCGGGCGGCCAGTTCCTGAGCCCAGCCGAGGCGATCACGCCCAAGGGCTTTCGCACCGTGATGGAGCTGAATGTCCAGGGAACTTGGCAGATGACTCACGCGGCCGCGACCAAGGCCTTCATCCCGCAGAACGCTGGGAAGGTCGTGAGCGTCACGCTCTCGCCCCACAACGGGATGCCCGGCATGGCGCACTCCGGCGCCGCGCGGGCCGCGGTGGAGAACATGATGCGCACGCTGGCGATCGAGTGGGCTCGGTTCGACATCAAGCTCTGCGCCATCGCCGCCGGGCAGTTCGACACCGAGGTCATCCGGACGAAGTACCCAAAGGAAGTGAGCGAGAACGTCGCCCGTACGATCCCCCTACAGCGCCTCGGGACGCCGGACGAGATGGCCTGGATGATCGCCTACCTGGCGTCGCCCGCAGGCGACTTCCTGTCGGGCTGCGTGATCACAATCGACGGGGCCCGCGACAACTGGTTCGGCCCATGGCCGCCTCCAGGCGCGACCGGCGAGTCGGGCGAGCCGCTCGCCGAGGAGCGCAAGAAGCCCGACGCCTAGGTGGTCATGCCTCCGAACTGACCACCGGTCACGTTGACGATCTGGCCGTGGACGTAGTTCGCCAGGCCCGAGGCGAGGAACAGCACGGGGCCCGCGGCCTCCTCGGGCTGCGCCGGGCGGCCGAGCGGGATGATCATCGACGCCATCGCGCGCTGCTGCTCGGGAATGCCGAGCTCGATCTTCTCGCCCTCGCGTTCGATTGATCCGGCCTCCTCCTTCGCCGCCGTGAGGCGCGTCTCGACGAAGCCGAATGCGACCGCGTTCACGTTCACCTTGAACTGGCCCCACTCCTTGGCGATCGTCTTCGTGAGCCCGGTGACGCCGGCCTTCGCGGCCGAGTAGTTGGCCTGACCCGCGTTGCCCATCGTCCCCGAGATCGAAGTGATGTTCACAATCTTCCGGAACACCTCCCTGCCCTCGCCGAGCTCCGCCTTCGCTGCCTCGCGCCACGTGGGCGCAAGGGCCCGGATCACCCGGAACGGGACCACCGTGTGGATGTCGATCATGGCCTGGAACTGCTCGTCGGTCATCTTGTGAACGACGCCGTCCCAGGTGTAGCCGGCGTTGTTGACGACGATGTCGACCTGGCCGAACGCCTCGTTCGCCTTCGCGACCAGCTCGTCGGGAACGCCGGGCTTGGTGAGGTCTCCGGCGAAGACCGCGGTCTCGCCCTCGATCTCGCCTGCAGCCTGCTCGGCGACGTCGCCGTCGATGTCGTTGATCAGCACCTTGGCGCCCTCGCTGATGAAGAGCTCGGCCGTGGCCCGGCCGATGCCGCGCGCTGAGCCGGTGATGATCGCGGCCTTGCCGTCAAGTAGTCCCATCTGTGTGGTTTCTCCTTCTGAGCTGTGTCGAGGTGGGCGGGAACCGTATCGGTGCGGCATACCCGTGGTAGCGTCGGCGCGTGAGCGTCGAGAATGCCGAGCTGATCCGCCGCCTCTACGAGGCGCTCGACGCTCACGATGGGGAGGCGATGGCGGCGTGTTACACGCCCGATGCGCAGTTCACCGATCCGGTCTTCAGGGACCTCGAGGGCCGCGAGGTAGGCGCGATGTGGCGGATGCTCTGCGAGCGGAGCGACGACTTGTCCGTGGACCTCGTCGAGCACGAAGCCGACGGCGATCGAGGCTGGGCCCGGTGGATCGCCAAATACACCTTCACGCAGACCGGCAGGCCGGTGAGGAACGACGTCCGCGCCAAGATGCGGTTCCGGGACGGGCTGATCGCCGAGCACTGGGACAGCTTCAGCCTGCACAGCTGGACGCGGCAGGCACTGGGGACTCCCGGGCTCCTCCTGGGCTGGAGCCCGCTGGTCCAGAAGCCCGTGAGGCGCCGCGCTCGCGAGAGCCTCGACGAGTTCCTGGATTCTGAGTCCTGAGTCCGGCTAGGACAGAGTCCGGGCGATCACGAGGCGCTGGATCTCGTTGGTGCCCTCGTAGATCTGGGTGATCTACGCCGTAGGCGTGAACTGCCGACGCTGGGATACCCAGCTCAACATGAACGCCGAGAATCGCACTGCCCTTGTCACTGGAGCGACCGGCTTCATCGGCGGACGGCTCGCGACCGCGCTGGTCAATGACGGTTGGCGTGTTCGCGGCCTGGTTCGCAACCGCTCCGGAGCGAGCCGACTCGCCGATCGTGGGATCGAGCTGTTCCAGGGCGACGTGCTGGACGCCGACTCGCTATGCGGCGCCGGGGAGGGTGTCGAGGTCGCGTACTACCTCGTCCACGCCATGGGGCGCGGCGGGGACGGCGACTTCGAGGAGATGGAGCGCCGCTCCGCAACCAGCTTCGCGGAGATGGCGAAACGGGAGGGCGTTCGCCGCGTCGTCTACCTGGGCGGGCTCGGCGACCGGCCCCGCTCGAAGCACCTTCGCAGCCGAGCGAAAACGGCCGAGATCCTGCGCGAGCACGGGCCTTCGCTCACCTACTTCCGCGCGGCAATGGTCGTGGGCACGCAGAGCGAGTCCTATCGCACGCTCCGCTACCTCGTCCAGCGCCTCCCGGCGATGATCGCTCCCGCCTGGCTGAAAACCCCGACACAGCCGATCGCGGTCGACGACGTGATCGCCTACCTGCGAAAGGCGCCGGACGTCGATGCCTCTGAGGGACGCGAGGTCCAGATCGGCGGGCCCGATGTCCTCTCGTACGGCGAGATGCTCGATCGGATGGCTCACGCGCTCGGCAGGCACCCCCGACCCAAGATCCCCGTCCCACTGCTGACGCCCTGGCTCTCCTCCCTGTGGATCGGGCTGGTCACGCCCGTCGACGCGGAGATCGCGCGGCCCCTGATCGAGGGACTCTCGACACCGACCACCGTGACGGACCCGTCCGGCGCGGCGGCCTTCGAGATCGAGCCGACGCACTTTTCTGAGGCGCTGCGCCGGGCTCTCGACGAGGACCCAGGGAACGGGTGATGCCGTCGGATCTGCGTCTGCACACGGACCGGCTTGGCAAGGTCTCCCTCACTGGCGCGGTGTCATCGCACCAGGCCGACGCATCCGGTATTGACCGCAATGTGCGCACCGCTCGGCTATCGCCCGGCCCGGGTCCACGATGATGACCCGCCACTCGTGGCCGCGGAGTCGACACCCTAGACGTCGTGTGAGATCGGTCATAGCTGTGTCCGCGGCCGATCCGCCCCGCCCCTCGCTCGGGTCGCCTTTGGTCCGCGAGCGCGAGTTCGATGAGCAGGGTCCCGGGATGACATGGGACCCGCCGAAGCGGGCCCCTTGTCCATCCCCAGTGAGGACGCTTCACAAAACTCGATGACGTCTCTTTCCTCCGCGAATTCCCATGCCTGCTCGCCTCCGGGTTCGGTCCATCGAGTTGCTCCTGCCCGCTTGAGGGGACGCCATGCGAAAGCGGCGCGGTCAGGGTGTCCAAAAATCGCGCTCGCCGTTGGACGGGCCGGGCTGAGGAGGCGCATCCGGACGCACCGCCGCTCGCGGCGGCACCGAGAGCCGGCGTCCGCACCGTATGCACCGTTGGGTCCTCGGATCCCGCGGGCCGTCCCAGAGCGGCCGCCAATTGAACTGCGGGCGCGAGCCAAGGCCGGCCCCCGGTAGCGCCCAAGGCGGTTAGGCCACGGAACGGGCTAGAGCGCGAGACCGGTTCACGGGTACATCGAATCCGGAACTCGCTCGCGTGTCAGGTCGTGACCGCGCGGCGTTGGCGCAGTCGAGCAGTCCCGATTAGCGCAATCAGCCAAGCGACCAGCGCCCCGAGGATCAGATACACAACAGCCGCGATTCCCCAGTTAACGGCGATGGTGGCGTCAGCGCTATTCAGTGTGAACATGCCGTCGAACGGGCCGGCAAGCGCCCGGGCAACATCGTGGATAGCCGAAACGATGTCATTGGTCGGATTGGCGCTCAGGACCACCAACAGGATTCCCGCGACGATGATCGCCGCAACGATCCCAGCCGCTAAGCGAACGAGACGTGCCAGCGTGTCCGCAACTGTCGCGACCGCCGCGGCGCGAGTCCCATCGGTTTGCTCAGACCGCGCAATCGTGGGGTCACGGCGTCTGCGGCCGCGACGTCTACCACCGTCAGGATAGGTTTGTGGCTCGACCTCGGCTGGGGGTGTTTGTCGCATATCGGTCGTTTCTCGCGTATCGGTCATGTCTTGTGCGTCTTCCCCCGTCTGTAGGGCCGCAAACAGCTGTCCACAACGATTCGGCTGATCTCGAGGCATAGCGCCTCACGAGCACGGTCCGCTAAACCCAGAAGTCAAAAGACCCCTCGGCGAAACGGCAAGGCCCAGCCGCCAGCGCTTCGATTTGCTTGAGCTGCCCGCCCCACGGGTATCCGGAGATCGCCAGCGCGCCGACGAGAAGGCCGAGGAAGTCGCATGCCTTGTGGCCGACCTTGCCCGAGGTCGCCGCGGGCCCCCGGTCTCCCTGTCCCTGGTCGTCAGGGCCCGGAAGTGATTGGAGGGCCAGATCAGCTCGCGCCACCGCTCGCACTTGAGAGGTGGTTTGGTGGTATCCATCGCTCGGCGAGTCTCCCCACCGGGAGGCCGGGCGTTAACGGCAGTGATCTGACAGGGACACGGAGAAGCTATGTCGCCCCGGGGCAGGTGCTTTACGTGAGCTTGGCCTCAACCGCGAGAAACCAGCAGGACTCGTGAAAGAAACTCCGCTTGCTCGGGTCCTCGGGCTCGTCCTCCCCCGGTCCGGCTAGGCCGAGGTGCTTCCGCGCCGGATTACGCGGCGACCCTGCGAGGGGCCCGGAGCATCTCGAGCCAGACGGCCGCGCGATTCCGATCGCGGCGCATGCCCCAGCGGTCGCTCAGCCGCTGAACGAGAAGCAACCCGAAGCCGGGATCCCCGGGCTCGGGGCGCCTCGACGGAAGCTGGAAAGCCCCACCCCCCGCTGCGATCGCGACGCGGACACGGTCGCCGTCGCACTCGGCCCGCAGCTCGATGGGCTCGCCCGTGGCTCCGTTGCGGTCCCGGAGCGCCTCCACCACGAGCTCGTCTACCAGGAGACACAGGTCTACGAACGACACCTCGTCGACCGACGCCCTGAAGACCTCGAGCTGCTTCCGAGCCCGCCGGGCGCTGTCCGGCTCCGCGGGCAAGTCGATTGCCACGGTTTCGCTCATTTGACGCCTCCGCATTCCCATTACCCACGCGGGTGGCGGCCATGCGGGAGCGGGTTCGATGACCACACCGCGATTCCGTTCAGGGCTGGGCACGACCGCCCTTCACGCAAGAGCGGCTTCGTGGCACGTATGACGACGTCAGCGCTAATGCGCGGCGGTGACATGTGAAAGGCAGGCAAGCCCCCGAACCGGCCCACTTTTCGCCATTCGCCAAATTGTGGACGCCGCTCACCTGCTCGGGGTGCCAGGCGGCCTCCCGCGATCCAGGACAAGCCTCGCCCGGCCACCAGGCGGACTGCAGGCACCGCGATCCGTCCCCGCCCTCGCCGCTCGCCTCGGGAGGGTCAGTAGTAGGAGCGCCGGCCAGCGACAGGGCGTCCCACCGCTCCGAGGATCCAAAGAACTACGCCAATCAGGGCCAGGATCGCGCCGAGCGCGTAGAGGATGCCGATGTTCAGGACGGCTCCGACAATGACGAGAATGACTCCGAGAATGATCATGTGCCTGCGATTACCCGCTTCGCCGGGCTCCCAATCGGGCGCGGCCGACGGGGCGCGGGTCACTGAGGCGCGTGACCCGTCGCTTGTCCTGCCCGTCAGCCCGCGGGCTGGGGTAGCGTCCCCTGATCAAGAGTTCGGCTGCCCGTTTGGCTTCTGGCTGTCGTCAAGCCACGTGGTCGCTTCATCGGGCGACTCGAAGACCGGGACGCGCAGGTCGATAGCCGTGAGAGCCAACATCTTGCGTACCGCCGAGCCCTCCCCGGCGACGATCGCCATCGGGACCGCCCGATCCTCACCATCGCCGGTTAGGTCCTGCGCGACCTGGACCACTACGCGAAGACCGCTCGAGTCGATGAACGAGCAACCGCTGAGATCGAGGACCAAAGGGCGGCGAGCGAACACCGCCCCGTCGAGGGCAGGTTTCAACCGCTCGCAAGTCGCGAGGTCGAGCTCGCCAAAGACGGCGACCGAGAGCGCCTCTCCGTCTCCGAGTGTGGTTTTGATCACCTCAAAGTCCACGAAACTGTCCTTCCTGCCTGTCGAGGTCGGGGGCTCCCGGCGCGTGACCGCTGGTGGGATGCCCGCCGGCGCTCATATACGGGTTGCCATCACGGATCTCGAAATCCCGTCGATCGAGGAGGCCGGTGAGCTCGAAGACCCGTCGTGGCTGGCCGTTGAGCCCGGAGAGCACCAGCGTTTGGCCCCGCGTCCGAAGCTCCCGCGCGAGCCCGATCAAAGCTCTGATACCGGTCGAGTCGATGAAGCCACAGTTCTCGAGGCTGAGGACAACATCGCCCTCCGCGCCCTCCGTTAGCGCGCGCGCATGATCGCTGAACTCCTCCGTGCTCGAGATATCGATTTCACCCGCGACGGCCAGGATCACGCCATTGCCGGGGGAGGCGATCCGCGATAGCGAGTGGCCATTTACTTGCTCGGCCCGTGTGAGTGGCCGTCGATCTAGCTCCTTGGAAATCAATGCCGCTCCTCCTTGCGTAGGGACTGACCTAGCGCCACAAGCCCTAGGCGCTCAGCCGCAAAACCGAGTGGCGTGGCGCTTGGTGCTCGCTGCAAGATGATAGCGCAATAGCCCTTGCTGTCATAGCCCTTGCGGTAATAGCCATTGCTGTAATTGCGGTTGCGGCAATGGCCCTTGCTAATCTTTGTCTCAGAATGGCCGGTGGCGACCCGTTCGACAAGGCCCTGCGGGACTTAGAGCGCACGTTGAGTGCCAATGCTGAGCGCATGGTCCAGATCGAGCGAAGGATCGCCGAGATCCGGCGTCAGCGTTCAGCCGGGCGGTCCTACAGGGAGATAGTCGAAGGGGCGAAGGGGGACCTCAGCGTCCAGTTGATCACCGAGGCAACACAGGCCCTGGATGAGGTCGGTGCCCGGGTCCGCAGGACGGAGGCGCTCGCGCTTCACCGCGAGGGGATGACTATGGAGGAAATCGCCGAGAAGTTCGGCGTCACGCGTCAGCGCGTATCGGCGCTCCTGCGAGATGCTGGCGGAGAGGCGTCCGGCGATGGCGGTCGCGCTCGCGCACCTACGAGTGGCAGAGAGGCGGCACAGCGAGGCTAGCTTCCTGGCCCATCCCGACCGTCGGGACGCTCGGCATCGTGGCGGGCCCGGGGCGCGATCTGTGTGTTTTGCAGGGGTTTAGAGGCTCCGTGCGATCACGAGGCGCTGGATCTCGTTGGTGCCCTCGTAGATCTGGGTGATCTTCGCGTCGCGCATCATCCGCTCGACCGGGTACTCGCTCACGTAGCCGTAGCCGCCCAGGACCTGCACCGCCTCGGTGGTGACCCACATCGCGGTGTCGGAGGCGAACAGCTTCGCCATCGCCGAGTACTTGCCCATGTCGCGGTCGCCCGCGTCGACCTTCGCGCAGGCTCGGTAGAGGAGCTCCCTCGCCGCCGCGGTGCGCGACTCCATGTCGGCGAGCTTGAACTGGATGCCCTGAAAGCTGGCGATCGGCTTTCCGAACTGTTGGCGCTCCTGCGCGTAGGCGGCCGCGTAGTCCGTCGCCCCCTGCGCGATGCCCACGGCCTGGGCCGCGACGCCGAGGCGAGAGCGGTCGAGCGTCGATAGCGCGACCTTGAACCCCTCGTTCTCGCTGCCGATCAGGTTCTCCTCGGGAACGTGCACGCCGTCGAAGATCGGCTGGCCGGTGGGCGAGCCGCGGATGCCCATCTTGTGCTCGAGCTTGCCGACCGAGAACCCGGGGCGGTCCGCTTCGACGATGAAGGCGGAGATCCCCTTCGAGTGGCCGGCCTCAGGGTCTGTCACCGCGAACACGATGTAGAAGTCGGCGACGCCCAGGTTGGTGATCCAGTTCTTGGTTCCGTCGATCACCCACTCGGAGCCGTCGCGGTGGGCTCTGGTTCGCATGCCGCCCGGGTCCGAGCCGGCGTCGGGCTCCGAGAGCGCGAAAGCCGGCGACCACTCGCCCGAGGCGCACTTGGGCAGGAAGCGCTGCTTCTGCTCATCGGTGCCGAAGAGCTTGATCGGGAGGGTCCCGAGCTCCTGGATCATCAGCATCAGGGCGCTGGAGGCGCAGGCCTTGGCGACCTCCTCGACGGCGATGTTCAGCATCAGGGTCCCGGTCCCGGTGCCCCCGTGCTCGGTGTCAAACGGCAGCCCGAACAGGTCGTGCTCGGCGAACAGCTCGCGCAGGTCGCGCGGGTACTCGGCGTCGGCGTCGATCTGGGCAGCGCGCGGGGCGACGCGCTCGACCACGATCTTGCGGATCGTCTCCTGGAAGTCCAGGAACTCCTGCGGCAGCGAGTAGGTCGTGGGGGGCTCGGTCGCGGTCGCCATCGCAGGCAGATTATCCAGCGGCGCCGGCTAGGCTGGCCTCCGACCGCTCGGCCCGAGTCACGGACGGGCAAAGACGAAAAGAAAGGATTCGAGATGCCAGGGGAATACAGCCAGGCGACCCTGCAGGCGCACTTCGAGAGCATCAACAAACGGCTGCGGATGATCGAGGAGCAGCTGGTGCGGATCTCCGAAACCGGAGGGTTTGCGTACACGCCCTCGTGGTCGCAGGTGCCCGAGGAGGTCGTCGCCCTGGCCGGCGAGGGGAAGCAACTGGAGGCGATGAAGCGCTACCGGGAGCTGACCGGGGCGAATATGGACCAGGCGCGGGACGTGGTCGTCGGCCTCTGAGGGCCGACTCTGCGGGCCGGCCTGCCAGCGACTTATCCTCCTCGGCTCGATGTCCGACCGGGCCCCCCGCATCCTCATCCTGTCGGCGTCGATCGGCGAGGGGCACGATCTTCCCGCGCGCGTCCTCGCGGACGGGATCCGGGCTGTCGATCCCCGAGCGGAGGTGCGGATCCAGGACTTCCTCGCGTTCATCCGCCCGATCCTGCGCCGGATCATCATGGATGGCTCGCAGTTCCACTCGGAGTGGGGCGGGCGCATGTTCGACCTCGAGTTCAAGCTGCTCACCGAGGTCCGGCCGACGATCTGGATCGCCGGCACACTCGGCAGGGCGCTCGGCGGCCGTGGCACCGAGCGGGCGGTCGCTGCCGCCCGACCCGACGTCGTCGTCTCGACCTACCCCGGGGCCACCGAGATCCTGGGGCAGCTGCGGCAGCGGGGGAGGGTCGGGGTGCCGGTCGTCTCGGCGATCACCGACCTCGCGGCGCTGCGCTACTGGGCGCACCCCGCGGTCGACCTGCACCTGATCACCCACCCTGAGTCAGACGAGGAGGTTCGCGCGATCGCCCCCGCGAGCGAGATCGTGTGCGTTCGCGGGCTGACCGACCCGAGCTTCTACGAGCCGCGGGACCAGGCCGAGGCCCGCCGCGCCCTGGGCCTGCCCGCTGACCGCCGGGTCGTGCTGGTGTCCGGCGGCGGCTGGGCCGTGGGCGACCTGGCCGGCGCCGCGGAGGCAGCGATCGCCGATGGTGCGACCGCCGTTTGCCTGTGCGGCCGCAACGAGGAGGTTCGCCAGGCGCTGGCCCGGCGGTTCGCCGGCGACAAGC
This sequence comes from Solirubrobacterales bacterium, assembly GCA_035634715.1. Taxonomy (GTDB): domain Bacteria; phylum Actinomycetota; class Thermoleophilia; order Solirubrobacterales; family 70-9; genus AC-56. Next base: position 6,956 of record DASQCL010000028.1, on the reverse strand, counting down.
GGGTCGTGGTGCTCGGCTTCAGTGACCGGATGGCAGAGCTGATGGCGGCGGCGGATGTGCTCGTCCACTCGACCGCCGGGTTGACGGTGCTGGAGGCGCTGATGGAGGGCTGTCGCGTGATCTCCTACGGCTGGGGGCACGGCCACGTGCGCGTCAACAACGAGGCCTACCGCAGGTTCGGCCTGGCCCGGGTGGCGACCGACCGCAATGAGCTCGGAAGTGAGCTCACCGCCGCGCTCGCCGAGCCCAGAGCGCCGGACCGGTCCTTCGAGTCCCTCCCGGAGGCCGCCTCACTCGTTCTGGGCGCCACCCGCGCCGGCGGGCTCGGCTGAGCGAGGCTCCGACTCGGCCTCCGCGATCACGCCGGCGACCGCCGGTGAGCTCGCCAGGAGCCCCACGCCGGCGACCACGCCCAGCATGGCGCCCACCAGGACGCCTCCGTTGAGGGGCGTCGAGCTCCAGCTCTCGCCGCCGACCAGGGGCGCGAACGCCACCGGGATCGCGATCTGCATCGCGAGCACCGTTGGGGCAACGCGGGTGGCCGGTGCTCTCTGAAGCGCTGTCGACTCGCTGATCAGGCCCATCGCCACCACGGCGCCGATCAGCGCCACCCAGCCGATGACGGCGAGCCACAGCCCGCTCGATGCGTCCTCGGCCACGAGCTTGGCGGAGAAGCCCGCGAGGCCGTCGGCGGCCCCGGCGCCCGCGACCAGCAGCACGACCGGATGGCGGCCCAGGCGGCCGAGAGCGAACGGGACCGCGGCGATCGCCGCGAGCAGCGCCAGCGCTACGACGAGCGCGGCGTCGCGCGGAACCTCGCCCGGCTCGGACGGCGCCGCGAGGGCGGTGACGGCGACCGAGCCGATGATGATCAGCACGGCGACGACCTCGCGAACGCCCACGCGCTCCCCGAGGATCCGCCGCCCGAGCACGAGCAGCAGCAGCAGCCCGAGTGCCAAGGTGGGCTGGACCAGGGTGATCGGAGCCTTGGTCAGCGCCAGCACCTGGAGCGGGAACCCCAGGAGCGAGAGGGCGGTGGCCGTGAGCCAGCGGCGCCGCCTGAGCAGGTGTCCCAGCAGCGAGACGCGCATCGCGTAGCGGCTGGGCGCCTTGCGCGCCTCGATCGCCTGGAGCGCGTAGCCAGTGTCGTAACACGCGGCCGCCGCGAGGGCGATCAGGAACCCGACCGCCTCCGATCCGCCGATCACTGGCACCATCCGGCCATGAGCAGGCAGATCATGCTCGCACCTACGGCCGTAGCCGCGTGGTGGTGCTCACCCGCGCTCGCGCCCGTGGTACCCCCGGTCGCGAGGGCCCTCCGGCTCCCGAGACGCCACGGAGACGAGGGGGCCGTCGCCGTCACCTTCGACGACGGGCCGCACCCCGAGGGCACGCCCGCGGTCCTCGAGACCCTGCGAGAGGCGGACGCCTCCGCAACCTTCTTCCTCGTCGGAGAGCAGGTGGAACGGAACCCGGCGCTCGCCGCTGAGATCGCGGGCGCCGGCCACACCGTCGCCGTGCACGCCCACCGCCACCGAAATTCGCTGCGGCTGAGCCCCCGGGCCTTCGAGGCCGACGTCGAGCGGGGCATCGCCGCGGTCGCCGAGGCGACCGGATCGGTGCCCGACATCCACCGTGCCCCCTACGGGATCTACAGCCCCGCTGCGCTTGCGGCGGTCAGGAACCTGGGTCTGCGCCCGATCCTGTGGTCCCGCTGGGGCCACGACTGGCGCCGGAGCGCGACGGCGGAGAGCATCGCGGCCGAGGTCACCGAGGACCTGCGCGGGGGCGACGTGCTGCTCCTGCACGACGCGGACCACTACAACGCGCGAGAGTCCTGGCGGGCGACGGCGGCGGCGCTGCCGGAGGTGCTGAGGAGGATCGAGGCTGCTGAACTCGTTCCGACGAGCCTCAAAGGACCTCGTCCGAGGCAGTCGACTCGCGCCGCCACCTCGTGATGCCCCACGCCACCGCGAGCGCGATCAGCACCCCGAACCCGCTCAGGACCAGGGTGTGGACCCCCGGCACCGCGAGTTCGAACTTCTGCTTCGTCCAGTGCAGGGTCATCAGCCCCACGTAGAGCGCGACGAGCCATAGGGCCCAGGTGATCCCCATGCGCATTCGCCGCACGCTTGCGCTCTGCAGCAGCATGAGGCCGCCAAGCGTGCACACGACCGTCGTCAGGCCGACGGCGTGGGTCTGCGCGTCGTCGAGGCTCCTGGTGCGAAGCGCGATGAAGTAGGCGATCACCGTCGCGATTGCGCACGCGAAGGCGACGGTCGGGCCGTCGCCGAAGACTCCCGATGGCCAGCCGAGCGACGGCCTGAGGCTGCGACGGCGCCGCGCCGGCACGCGCTCGGGCGCCGCGACCGGCTGCGGTGCGACCTCCGGCTCGGGCGCCGCGACCGGCTCCGGCGGGGTGTCGGACGCGAGCCAGGTCATGTACCGGCTCACTCCCTCGCGGAGCGGGGTTGAGGCGCGCCATCCGAGCTCGCGCTCGGCCCGGCGGCTCGAGATCTCGGCCCCGTCGAAGTCGCCATTGCGGCCCGGGGTGTAGACGATGTCGACGTCGCCGACAAGCTCCTGGACCGTCTCGGCGAGCTCGCGGATCGTGACCGTCGTGTCGCTCGCGAGGTTGTAGACGCGGTTGTCGGCGGCGTGGTCGAGTGCCTTGACGACGCCCTCCGCGAGGTCCTCGACGTAGACGAAGCGGCGCCCCTGGCTGCCGTCGCCCGCGATCGTCAGCGCCTCGCCGGCGAGAGCCTTCCGCACGAAGATCGGGATCACCGCCGCGGGGCGCGCACGCGGCCCGTAGGGAATGCCGAAGCGGAGGATCGTGCATGACACGTCGTAGAGCTCCGCGTAGGAGGTGCAATACATCTCGCCCGCGACCTTGCTCGCGGTGTACAGGTGCTTGGGGAGGCCGAGCAGAGTGTCCTCGTCGATCACGCCGCTGCCGTTTCCGTTGCCTGAGTCGCTGTAGGCCCAGATCGTGCTGCCGTAGATCACCCGGCCGATGCCGCTGGCCCTGGCCGCCTCGAGGACCATCAGGGTGCCGCGGGCGTTGACGCGCTCGGACTCCTCGGGCTGCTCGGCGACGATCCCCACGTCGGCCGCCGCGGCAAGGTGGATCACCGCATCGCAGCCGTCCATCGCGTCCTCGAGGGACCCGGGGTCGAGCAGGTCGCCGACGATCGTCGGGACCTCGTGGGAATCGTGGTGGGGTGAGGGGCGCAGGTCGAAGACGACCGGCTCGTGCCCCCCGACAAGCAGCTTGTCGACCACATGCGAGCCGATGAAGCCCGACCCGCCGGTGACCAGAACCTTCATGACAATCTCCCTTCGTCGGCGGCGCCGACCCCTGCCGGCTCCGGGCCGGCTTCCATGCCGGCGTGGTAGTAGAGCGGCACGCACCAGTGGTTCTCGGCGACCCAATCGCTGTTGGGCAGGTCGTCGCCGGTGCCCATGATGCGGTGGCACGGCTGGTCGTAGACCTTGCCGGTCGAGCGCTCGATCCCGTCGAAGACGATGTACTTGTAGAGGCCCGAGGTCATTCCCTGGGGGAGCTGGACGCGGTTCGGATGCCGCGGGTCGAGCTCTTCGTGAGCGAAACGGTTCTTGGCGGCGACGATCTCATCCAGGCGCTCCGTCTGCACCAGCCCGATCGCAGCGGTGAACTCGTTGATCCGAAAGTTGAGCCCCTCGACCGCATGGTCGGGCTTGCCGTAGTTGCGAAACGCCCGGGCGTGCTCGAGGAGCTCATCGTGGCGAGAGACGAGCATGCCACCCTCGCCGGTCGAGATTGTTTTGGTCGCGTAAAACGAATAGGCCCCGGCGTCGCCGAAGCTGCCGGGCCGCCGGCCGTTCCAGTCGGCCCCGTGGGCGTGGGCGCAGTCCTCGAGCAGGAAGATCCCCTCGGAGCGGCAGTACTCGGCGATGCGCTCGGTCTCGAAGGCCAGATGGCCGCCGATGTGGACCAGCACGGCGGCCCGCGGCTTGTGCCCGGCTGCCTTTCGCTCGAAGTCATCCGCGGACATGCAGAGGTCCTCGCGGTTGCAGTCCACGAACACGGGCCGCCCACCCGCGCGGATGATCGCGAGCGGTGTGGCCATGAAGGTGTTCGACGGGCAGAGCACCGCCTCGCCCTGGACGCCGGCGAAGTCGAGCGCGGCGAGCGCCGCGCCCGACCAGCCCCCGAAGGCCGCAGACCCCAGACCGTTCCAGGCGGCCCAGGCCTCCTCGAAGCGGCTCGTCATCTCACCCTCGGACCAGCGCTCGGAGGCGACGACGTCGTCCCACAGATCGTGGAGCCGGGGAAGGTCGCGGCGATCGAACCCGATCGCGAACTGACTGTGGGCGCCGTCGGGCATGGACTCGTGGAAGGGGTTCAGGTGTTCCGGGAGGATGAGTTGGGCACAGGGGGCGGCGTCGTGAAATTCCTAGCGCGCCGCGGACAGCAGCTTATCCGCAAATCGCCAAACCGACGCGAAATTTGCGCGTCACCGCATCCCTAATTTGCGGCGCTACAGCCCGAGCTGCTTGCCCAGGATCTCCTTCATGACCTCGTCGGTGCCGCCGCCGATGGGGCCGAGGCGAGCGTCGCGGACCGCCCGCTCGATGCCGTATTCGCGCATGTAGCCGTAGCCGCCGTGGATCTGCAGGCACTCGTCGGCGACCTCGAGCAGGGCACGCTGGGTGAAGAGCTTCGCCATCGTCACCTCGCGCATCGATCCCGCGGTCGCCTCGATGACCTTGCGCGGGTCGGCCTCGGTGGCGCTCGCGTCGTGCCCCGCGGCGAACAGGCGGAGCGCGTTGTAGGTCATCGCCCGCGAGGCCTCGATGCGGGTCGCCATCTCCGCGAACTTGTGGCGGATCGCCTGAAAGCGGCCGATCGGCCGCCCGAACGCCTCGCGCTCCTTGGCGTAGGTGAGCGTCATGTCGAAGACCTTCTGCATCCCGCCCACGGCGCCGATCGCCATCGAGAGCCGCTCCCACTGGAAGTTGGCCATGATCAGGTAGAAGCCCTCGTTTTCGGCTCCGAGCAGGTTCTCCCTGGGCACCTCGACGTCCGTGAAGCTGAGCTCCCCGGTGTCGGAGGCGTGCCAGCCCATCTTCTCCAGCTTGCGAGAGACCTCGTAGCCGGGCATGTCCCGCTCCAGCACGAGGAACGAGATGCCGTGATGGCCGCCGGCCTCGGTCGTCTTCACCGCGCAGACGAGGAAGTCGGCCCGTACGCCGTTGGTGATGAAGGTCTTGGCGCCGTTGACGACGTAGCCGCCGTCCACCTTTCGCGCGGAGGTCCGCAGACTTGCCACGTCCGATCCGGCGCCCGGCTCCGTGATCCCGAGCGCCCCGACGAGCTCGCCTTTGATGCCGGGCACGATCCAGCGCTCGCGCTGCTCGGAGGTTCCGAAGTTGAACACGGGCGGCATCGCGATCTGCGCGTGGGCGTTCAGGCCGGCGGCGATCCCTCCGGACCCGCCCGCCCGCGAGAGCTCCTCGATCCACACGGCGTCGTGGAGCAGGTCGCCGCCCTGGCCGCCGTAACGCTCGGGGAACTTCAGGCCGAGGAAGCCGAGCTCCCCGCAGCGGTTGAACAGATCCCGCGGGAACTCCCGCGCTTCCTCCCACTCGTCGACGTGCGGGGCGACCTCGGCGGCGACGAAGCGGCCGACGCTCTCGCGGAGCTCCTCGTGCTCTTCGCCGAACGGGGGGAGGATCGCCCGCGCGCCGGTGTCCTTGATGACCGAGGCGTTCATCTATCGATAAGTATGGTGCCGTGGACGAGCTCGCGGATCCGGTACTCGCCTCCTATCGGGCGCTGAACGAGCGGGACATCGAGGGTGCCCTCGCGCCACTCGATGAGCACGCCGTGTGGCAAGAGAGCGCCGAGCTTCCGGGTGGGGGCGAACTGCGTGGGAAGGACGCGATCAAGGCATTCCTCCGGGAGTTCCTCGATACGTGGAGCGACTTCCGGCAGGAGATCGAGGAGACCCGGGTCGCCGGGAACCGGGTCCTGGTCCTGCTGCATATGCGGGCGGTCGGCCGCACGAGCGGAATCGCAACCGAGACGCGATACGCGCACTCGTGGACGATGCAGGGCGGACGCGGCGTCCTGGTCGAGGCTTACCGCGACCAGGAATCCGCGGTCCGCGCATTCGAGGACGCGTCCGGGGCGGCCACGCCATAGAGGCCCACGGCGAGCACGGAGGCCCAGAACGCGAAGTATGCGGAGCAGTGAGCGGCGGTGCCGGTGAGGTCGCCGCCGTGAATTGCGGGGGCCAGGATCTCGAGCGCTCCGAGAACCGTGTACGAGTACGCGCATCCCCGCAGCGCGGCGAGGTCGTCCAGGCGGACGGAGTACGCGGCGGCGACACCGAAGCCCACGAGGAAGGCGCCGATCGCCCGCGCCGTCAGCGGCGTGAGCGTCCACGGCCACAGGTCGGAGGCATCGACCGGGGCGATCAGAAGCGCCGCTCCCACCGCGAGCAGGAGGGCGCCCTGCAGCGAGAGGACTGCGCGGACGACGACGTGCACGCCGCGCTCCCCGGCCGCGGTTGATGGCCGTCCCTGGAGCCAGACGAGATAGAGCAACAGCGGCGTCACGCATAGGTACACGACGAGCCAGAACCAGCCGAACACGCTGTCCAGGTCGAACTTGTCGAGGTGGATCAGCGTCACGACCAGCAGCAGCGCGGCGATGGTCAACACGGGAAGGACCGCTGCTCCCGCCCGTCTCCAACTCGTCTGCGCTGCGGACCACGCGAGCAGCACGAACGCCGCCCAGTAGGCCGCGCCGAGGAACGCCGCGGTGATCGGCGGCCCGATCGTCCAGGAGAAGAACCGGTCCGTTTCGGTGGCGAGCGGGAACAGGAGGAAGCCGGCGATTAGGGCAAGCCCGGCGGCGAGCCGGAAGAACCAGCGCCACGCTGGGAGCACGTCGGCTTCCGGCGAGG
>DASQCL010000027.1:0-6410 GCA_035634715.1 Solirubrobacterales bacterium | reverse complement strand
CGTCGAGCTCGATCGGCGCATCCGGCGTGACGGTCCGGGCGAAGTCGGCGCCGTCCATCCGCGGCTCGGCCTCAACCCGCTCCCTCGCCTCGGCCTCGGACATGTCAGCCGGGAAGATCCCGCCGCGCATGGCGCCGCCGTCGCGGATGTGGCGCACCAGGGCCCGGGTGTCGATCCCATCGATGCCGAGGACGCCGCAGCCCTCCAGCCAGTCGGTCCAGCCCCCTTCCGCGCTCGCCGCGTCCTCGGAGTTCTTGGCCTCGCGCATGATCACGCCGCGAGCGTGGATGCGGTCTGACTCCATCGCCTCCGCCGAGACGCCGTAGTTCCCGATCAGGGGATAGGTGAAGGTGATGATCTGCCCCGCATAGGAGGGGTCGGTGACCGCCTCCTGGTAGCCGGTCATGGAGGTGTTGAAGACCACCTCCCCTGTGATCCCGGGCAGGTTGGCGTCGCCGTGCAGGCTGCCGTCGAACCGCGCGCCGTCCTCGAGCAGCACGTAGCCGGAGCTTTCGCGGGGCTCGGTCATGCGGGATTCGGGGCGTAGTCGAGGACCACTCTCTGGATCTCCTTGAACTCGTCGGTCCCGGCCCGGCCGACGAGCTCGAACAGCGCCGTCTCGACGTTGGTGATCACGGCTCCTGCGCGCCTCGCCTTCTCGATTCCGATCTCGCGGCTCTGGGCGAAGCGTGAGCCCACCGCGTCGACGGGGACGTGCACCTCGACCCCCTCGTCGATCAGGTCGAGGACGGTCTGATTGACGCACACGTGCGCCTCGAGACCGCAGACGAGTGCCTGGTCGCGGCCACCGAGGTCGAAGTCCTCGGCCTCCGACGCCGAGAAGCAGACCTTCTCAATCGGCTCGATCCCCTCCGGCAGCGCCTCGGCGACCTCCGGGACGGTCCTGCCCAGGCCCTCCGGGTACTGCTCAGTGACCAGGATCGGGACACCGGTGGCCTCCGCCCCGCGGACGAGGGCTGCCGCCCCGCGCGCCACGTCGTCGAAGCTCGGGACCGCCTTGCGAAAGGCCTCCTGGACGTCGATCACCACGAGCGTCGATCGCTCGCGGTCGAGCTTCGCCGGCGTCACGCAACCCCCATCGCGAAGCTCCGCTGGCGGTAGACGACCTGGCCGGCAACGACCGTCATCAGGACGCGTCCCACCATCCGGCGCCCGGCGAAGCACGAGTTGTCCGACCGGCTCTCCCAGCCGTCGGCGCCCGCCTCCCACTTGGCCTCGGGGTCGAAGAGGACCGCGCAGGCCTCCGATCCGGGCGCCAGGCTCGGAGGCTCGAAGTCGAACGGGGCGGCGCCGGCGCTCATGCGCTCCACCAGAATCCCCAGGTCGAGCACCCCGGGGAGCACGAGCACGGTGTGGAGCGCGGCGAATGCCGTCTCCAGGCCGGTGACGCCCATGGCGGCCTCCTCGAACGGAACCTCTTTCTCCTCAGCCGAGTGGGGAGCGTGGTCGGTCGCGATGCAGTCGATGAGGCCCGAGCGAACCGCCTCGATCAGCGCCTGGCGGTCGTCCTCGGCGCGCAGCGGCGGGTTCATCTTGAAACGGGAGTCCAGGCTGCGAACCGCCTCGTCGGTCAGCGCCAGGTGGTGCGGCGTCGCCTCGCAGGTGATGCGCACGCCGGCGTCCTTAGCCGCCGCCACCGCTTCCACCGACTCGCGAGCCGACAGGTGCTGGACGTGGATCCGCGCGTCCTCGTAGGCGGCGAGCGCCGCATCGCGGGCGATCATCGTCGACTCCGCGACCGACGGCCACCCCGCGAGCCCCAGTGCCGCTGACACGACGCCCTCGTGCATCACGCCGCCGAGGTGCGGCGCATGGGCGCCCGCCGGGCGGGAGAGGTCGTGGTCCTCCTCGTGCAGGGCGATGTTGGCGCCGACCAGGTGCTGGTACTGAAGTGCGCGGCGCATCAGGCGAGCGTTGGCGATCGGCAGCCCGTCGTCGGAGAACCCGACCGCGCCCGTGTCGCGAAGCTCGGCCATCTCGGTCAGGTCCCCGCCCTCCATGCCGCGTGACACGCAGGCCAGGAAGCCGGCGGGCACGGATCCGTGCTCGGCCGCCTGCTCGCGGAGGGCCAGGACATCCCCGGCCGTGTCCACGGGCGGGTTCGTGTTCGCCATCGCGAGGACGCCGCAGTAGCCGCCCGCGGCGGCGGCGCGGGTGCCGGTCTCGATGTCCTCCTCGTCCTCGTCGCCCGGGACCCGGAGGTGGACGTGCGGGTCGAAGAAGGCCGGGAAGACGTGCTTGCCCTCGGCCTCGATCACCTCGCCGCGGCCCTCGCCTGCGCCCGGCGCAGCCAGCTCGGCGATCTCTCCGTCGCGGATGACCACGTCGTGGACCCCGTCGATTCCCGCCCGGGGATCGAGCACGGAGGCGCGCCGGAGGACGAGGTCGCCGCCCGAGCTGCCCGCGCCCCGCCAGTCGAGGGAGGAGATGGCCCGGGTCGGCGTCACGCGGGCTCCTTGATCGGGGTCGGGTCGCTTACGTCCCTTGGTCCCCCCGACTGCTCCTCGGGACGAGGCCGACCGCGGGTCAGGAGCTCGTACAGGATCGCCATCCGCACGACAAGGCCGCTCTCGACCTGCTCGGTGATCAGGGAGTTGGGGCCGTCGATCACCTCGCCGGAGAGCTCAACCCCGCGGTTCACGGGCCCGGGGTGCATGAGCAGTTGCCTGGGGCTCAGGCGGCGCGAGTCGATCTGGTAGCGCGCCGCGTACTCGCGGATCGAGGGCACGAAGGACTCGCGCATCCGCTCCTGCTGCATGCGGAGCGCGTAGACCACATCCGCCTCCTCGAGGCCGTCGAGCTCATACGAGACGCGGCAGCCCAGGGCGGCATCGACGTCCCTGGGGATCAGCGTCGGCGGCCCGCACACGGTCACCTGCGCGCCCATCAGGCGAAAGGCGAGGACGTTCGAGCGGGCGACGCGGCTGTGCAGCACGTCCCCAACGATCCAGATCTTCTTGCCCTCCAGCGAGCCGAGGCGGCGCCGCAGCGTGTACGTGTCCAGCAGCGCCTGGCTCGGGTGCTCGTGCTTGCCGTCGCCCGCGTTGACGACGGCGGCGTCGCTCCAGCGCGCCACGAGGTCGGCGGCGCCGGCGTGCGGGGAGCGGATGACGATCGCCTCCGGCCCGTATGCCCCGAGCGTGGCGATCGTGTCCTTCAGCGACTCGCCCTTGTCGACCGACGAGCCGCTCGACTTGATCGAGACGACGTCGGCCGAGAGGCGCTTCGCGGCGAGCTCGAACGAGGAGCTGGTGCGAGTGCTCGACTCGTAGAAGAGGTTGAGGATCGTGCGGCCGCGAAGGGTCGGGACCTTCTTGATGTCCCGCCGCCCCACCTCGGCGAAGCCCTCGGCGCGCTGCATGATCCGCTCGACGTCGTCGCGGTCCAGGTCGCCGATCGCCAGCAGGTGCTTCATCGGCTCGCCTCCACCGAGCTCGCGATGGTCACCTCATCGACGTCGTCGAGCTCCTCCACCCGCACGTAGACGCGCTCCGAGTGCGAGGTCGGCATGTTCTTGCCGACGTAGTCGGGTCTGATCGGCAGCTCGCGGTGGCCACGATCGACGAGCACCGCCAGCTGCACCCGCTGGGGACGCCCGTAGTCGAAGAGGGCGTCGATCGCGGCGCGGACCGTGCGTCCGGTGAACAGCACGTCGTCGACGAGGACCACGGTGCGGCCGTCGAGGTCGAAGTCGAGGTGGCTCGCGTGGACGACCGGCTGCGCGCCGGGCTCACGATCGTTCACGTCGTCGCGGTAGAAGGAGATGTCGAGGTCGCCGAACGGGACCTCGGTGCCGGTGAGCTCGCCGACCAGCGCGTGCAGCCGCTCGCCGAGGACCGCCCCGCGGGTGTGGATGCCGACCAGCGCCACGCCGTCAGACGCGGAGTTCTTCTCGACGATCTCGTGCGCGATGCGCACCAATGTGCGGCGCAGATCGTCGCGGTCGAGGACGACCCTGTCCGTATCGCTGCTCAAAACTCGCCCCTTCCTGGCCTCTCTGGACCGGGTTAAAGGAGTAACAATGTGCGGCGCTGCGCGCCTGACCTGCATCTGCGGCGACAGAGTCGCCGCCTCACAAACCGGGCGGAGCGTAGCACCCGCATCTGATCCCACTCGGGCGTAATGCGTTACAAAGGCCCACGATGCGAGTTCCAGAGGCGACACGCGAGGCGATCGCGATCCACCAGGCGGCCGGCAGGCGCTTCGAGGCCGGCGGCGTGCAGAGCTTCGTCCGCGATCAGCCGCCCTCGGTGGGCACTGGCTCGGCCGTCGTGCTCGTGCACGGGGTGCCGTCGAGTTCGTTCCTCTACCGGAAGATGATCCCGGCACTCGCGCAGCAGGGGCTGCGGGCAGTGGCGTTCGACTTTCCTGGCCTCGGGCTCGCGGACCGGCCCGAGGACTTCGACTATTCGTGGTCGGGCCTGTCGCGCTGGATGGGAGAGGCGATCGACGCGCTGGGAATCGACCGGTGCCATCTGGTCGTGCACGACATCGGCGGGCCGATCGCGTGCGAGTGGGCCGTGCGGAACCCGGAGCGGGTCCTCTCGCTCACGGCGCTCAACACAATGCTCGGGGTCGCCGGCTTCAAACGCCCCTGGTCGATGCAGCCGTTCGCGATCCGCGGAGTCGGAAAGCTGTGGCTTGGCGCGCTTCGCCCGCTGCCGATGTCTCAGCTCCTCTACCTGCAGGCAATCGACAACCGCGCCGCGACGCCTCGCCGGGAGGTCTACGCCTACTACTTCCTGTTGAAGCGCACCGACGGCGGGCGGGCGTTCCTGCGGATCATGCGGGGCTTCGAGCTGACCGAGGAGAAGCAGCGCTTCCTCTGGGAGGGGCTGGCCAAGCGGTCCTACCCGGCGCGGATCGTCTGGGGTGAGCGCGACCCGGCGCTGGGCCGCGACCAGCTCCGCCTCGTTCAGGAGGCGCTCGAGGTGCCCGACCCGATCCTGCTGCCGGCGAAGCACTTCCTGCAGGAGGACCAGGCGATCCCGGTCGCCAACGCGATCACGGACTTGGCCGCGCCGCTGGGCTGAGGCGACGGATCGCGCTCAGGCCGACGCCTGGCCGCGGGCGCCGTTCTCGAGCAACGTCGGCTCCCCGCGTTCGGGGAACGGGATCTCCACGACGTCGAAGTCGCGCGGCGCCTCGGCACCCGGGAACGCCTCGCGCGCCTCGGCGAGCACTTCGCGCACGTCGTACCGCGACGAGATGTGCACCAGGCTGAGCAGCTTCACGCCGGCCTCCGCGGCGAGCTCGGCGGCCTGCCTGGCCGTCGAGTGCCCGGTCTCGGCGGCGCGCGCGATCTCTTCGTCCGCGAAGCTCGCGTCGTGCACGAGAAGCTCGGCCTCGTGCGCGGCGAGACGGGTCATCTCACAAGGACCCGTATCGCCGCTGAGCACGACCTTCCGGCCCGGGCGCGGCGATCCCATCACCTTGTCGGGCGAGACCAGTCCGTCTGAGCCCTGGACCGACTCGCCCTCCTGAAGACGGCTGAAGTCCGGACCCGGCGTGACGCCGAGACGGGAGGCGGCGTCGGGATCGAACCGCCCCGGCCGCTCGTCCTCGACCAGCGCGTACCCGAATGCCCGCATCCGGTGGTTGACCTCGAACGAGCGGACCTCGAAGCCGTCGTGGGCCACGGCCTCGCCTTCGTCAAGCTCCACCAGCTCGAGGTCGTAGCTGAGCTTCCCGAAGATCCGGCCGAGCACGGAGAAGAGCCCCTGGAGCCCCCGCGGCCCGACGATGCGGAGTGGCCGCTCGCGCGCCTGCAGGTCATAGGTCTTCAGCAGCCCGGGGAGCCCCAGATAGTGGTCCGCGTGGTAGTGCGTGAGGCAGATCTCGTCGACCTGCACCAGCCCGGTCGAGCGCTGCATCTGCCGCTGCGATCCCTCGCCGCAGTCGAACATGATCCGCGCCCCCCCGACCCGCGCGAGCACGCACGCGGTCGCCCTCCGCGCGGTGGGCACGGAGCCGCCCGTTCCGAGAAAGACGACCGAGAGGTCCACGCCCCAAACGGTATCCGCGCCGGATGTGCCTGGACTGCTGAGCTCGCGGTCCGGGCGGCCGCGACCGCGGACTACGAGCCCCTGGAGTTGATCGAACGCCGCGATTCGGCTACGGACTAACCTGCTGCCTACGCGCCCGTAGCTCAGTGGATAGAGCGCTGCCCTCCGGAGGCAGAAGTCGCAGGTTCGAATCCTGCCGGGCGCGTCGGTTCCGTCCGGTCGTCGGTCTACGTTCGCCGCGTGGCCGCCCTGAGCGTGTGCCCGAGCTGCGGATCGCAGCTTCTGCAGCCCCTCCGGTGGGAGCCCCACGGTGAGGAGGAGGTGATGGTCGACCTCCGGTGTCCCGAGTGCCTGACCTGGATGCAGGGCTGCTTCACCAAGGAC
>DASQCL010000026.1:0-8638 GCA_035634715.1 Solirubrobacterales bacterium | reverse complement strand
CCCGATTCGGCGCGGGGCGCGCGGGGCGCCGTCCGAATCCACCAGGCGGAACGGCTCCCCAACGAGGCCCTCGGCGAGCTCGAGCGGGTTGGCGATCGTGGCCGACGCGAGCACGAAGCGCGGCTCGGCGCCGTAGCGGCGTGCGACTCTGCGCAGGCGCCGGAGCACATTCCCGACGTGCGAGCCGAAGACGCCGCGGTAGGTGTGCGCCTCGTCGACCACGACCCAGCCGAGGTTCGCGAGGAAATCGCCCCAGCTCTTGTGGTGGGGCAGGATCCCGACGTGGAGCATGTCGGGGTTGGTGAGGATCAGGTTCGAGCGGCGGCGGATCTGCGGCCGGTCGTCGCGCGGCGTGTCCCCGTCGTAGATCGCGTGGCGGAGCTGGCGTAGCCCGAGCTCCGAGAGCTTCCTGGCCTGGTCCTGCGCCAGGGCCTTGGTCGGATACAGGTAGAGCGCTCGGCGGCGGTCGTCGCGCGCGAGCTCGTCCAGCACCGGGAGGTTGAAGCAAAGAGACTTGCCCGACGCGGTCCCGCTCGTGACCACGACGTTTCCGTCCCGCGAGGTCTCGAGCGCCTCCAGCTGGTGCGAGTAGAGGCCCGCGATGCCGCTGCCCAGGAGGGCCGCGTTGAGGTCGGGGGCGATCCAGCCGGGTATCTGGACCGTCTGGGCCTCCGCGCCCGGTTCCAGGCTCTCGGCGACGAGACGCCCGTTGGCGCGCCCGGGCTCGATCGCGCGGGCCCAGCCCGCCTCCGTGGTGGCGCTAGCGTCCATCGGCGATCGCGGCCGCCACTCGCATGGCGTCCAGCGCCGAGCGGTCGTGGAGCCTCACGACCTCCGCGCCCGACGCGACCGCCAGCGTCGTTGCCGCCGCCGTGGCCCATTCGCGCTCCGCCGCGGGCGCCCGGTCCTCCCACGAGCCGGCCAGGAGCGCGCCAAGGAAGTCCTTCCTCGAGAGGGCAACGAACAGGGGGCGCCCGAGGCGGCGAAGCTCGCCGATGCGGGCCAGGATCTCCACGTCGGCACGGACGGAGAGGTCGAAGTCGAACCCCGGGTCGAGAGCGATCTGGTCCTCGGCGATGCCTCGCGCGAGTGCGCTCTCGAGCCGCTCGGCGAACCACCCGATCAGGTAGGCGACCGGGTCGGCGTGCTCCAGAGGCTCGCGGTCGACGCGTGGCGGGCCCTCGATGTGCATGAGGACATAGCCGCAGCCGCGCTGGCCCACCACCTCGAGCAGCTCGGGGTCCGCCCCGCCGGAGATGTCGTTGATCGCCACGGCCCCCGCGTTCAGCGCCCGCTCGGCGACCTCCGCGCGGAAGGTGTCGGCACTGATCGGCACGCCGGCCGCCCTGACCAGGCCCTCGATCGCCGGAACGAGACTCGCTGCCTCCTCCTCGACGGGTACCGGCTCTCCCGCCCTCGCCGCTACCGCACCGACGTCGAGCAGGTCGAAGCCCTCGGCCACCAGGGCGAGGCCGTCCTGGACCGCGCGATCGGGGGTCCCGCTGCGCGCTCCCTCGAAGAAGGAGTCGTCGGTGACGTTCACGATCCCGGCCGCGAGCGGCGGCGGGAACTCCAGCACGCGGTCGGCCAGGCGCCAGCGGGTCACCGCCACCTAACTTAGGGCCTTAAGGCAGCCGCGGGCATGTACGGTGCGCGGCCGTGGCGCTTCGCTGCGTGTACACGGACCTCGACGGAACCCTCCTCGGCCACCAGGGCTCGCTGTTTCGCGACTCGGAGGGAGAGTTCTCGCTGCTCCAGGCCCGGATGCTCGAGGCCTGCCATCGGGTCGGAGCCGAGGTCGTGATCATGTCGGGCCGCCGCGAGGCTCAGGTGATGGCCGACGCGCGCCTCCTCGGCCAGACGTCCTACATCTACGAGGCCGGCTGCGGCGTCTTCATCGACGGCGAGCGAACCTTCCTGACGGGGGATTGGGTCCCGAACGACGACGGCACTCCGGCCGAGAGGATGCTCGCCGAGGGCATCCCCGACCTGCTCTTCGAGCGCTTTCCCGGCAGGCTCGAGTGGCACCGCCCGTGGCACCACGACCGCAAGCTCTCCCACCTGTTCCGGGGGAAGGTCGACGTGGAGGAGGCGAACGCCCTGCTGGCGGAGCGCGGCCATGATGACCTCCGCTTCCTTGACAACGGGGCGATCTTCCGGCCGGTCGAGGGCCTCGACGAGGTCGCCCACGCGTACCACCTGGTCCCCGGTGGGGCGAGCAAGGCGAAGGCGGTCGGCTTTCACATGCGGGCGCGCGGCTACGAGCCCGAGGAGTGCATCGCGGTCGGTGACTCGCTCGAGGACCTGGACTCGGCGGATTTCGTGGGCCGCTTCTTCGTCGTCGCGAACGGACCCGAGCGGGACCCGGCGTTGCGCGAGGCGATCGGTGGGCGCCCGAACGTCACCGTGACCGAAGGCAGAAACGGCGACGGCGTATACGAGGCGGTCGTCTCGACGCTCGCCGAGCGCGGCTAGGCCGGCGCCGCGGTCTCCTCGTCCCCGCTCGCCAAGGGGAGCGCGTAGAACGCGGCGACTGCCCCGCAGATCGCCAGGCTGACATACGGAGAGAGGACCGCGAGGATCGCGGCGGCGAGATAGGGAAGCAGGCCGGCGACTCCCCGGGTGATGATCGTCCGGCGGGTCGCGGCGTCGATCGGCCCGGCGAGCAGGTGGTCCTTGCGAAACAGGATCGTCCAGTTCATGGCGGCGAAGACGACCGACATCAGGAGAAACGAGCCGGCATAGATCGCCGCGGCAAGCGTCTCGCCCTCCGACTCCTTCAGGTACGCCGCCATCAGGGCGGTGGTGAACGGCAGCAGCCCCACGCACAGCAGCAGGAGCAGGTTGAGGATCAGGATCTCGTGGTCGATGGCCTTGATCCTGCGGAGCATCGCATGGTGGTTGATCCAGATGATCCCGATCGTGAGGAACGAGACCCCGTACGCGACATAGCTGGGCCACTGCGAACCGAGCTGCTGCGCCAGGTCCGCGGTCGTGCTCGGATCCGGCACGTGGATGTCGAGCACGAGGAGCGTGATCGCGATCGCGAACACGCCGTCGGAGAAGGCCTCGAGGCGGCCCGGGCTCATGCGGAGGGGTTCGCCGGGTCCACAAGGGCTCCTGTCGCGGCCCATAATCGAGGGCGAACGTGACGATGCTCGAACGGGTGCGAAAGCTGTGTCTCGCCCTCCCGGAGGCCTTCGAGATCGAGGCCTGGGAGCACCCGACCTTTCGCGTTGGCGGCGGCCGCGGAAAGATGTTCTGCATCGCCGCCGAGGACGGGTCCTCGGTCAGGGTGAAGGCCGACCCGATCGAGCGCGAGGCGCTGCTCGAGCAGGGCGATCCGTTCTACATGCCCGCCTACGTCGGCACGAAGGGCTGGGTCGGGGTCCAGCTCGACGACCGCACCGACTGGGTGGAGGTCGCCGAGCTGATCGCGACCAGCTACTGCCTGATCGCCCCGAAGCGGCTCGCGGACGCCGTGACCGAGCCCCCCTCGCTCGGTTCCTGAATCCGCCTACAGCGGCTTTGGAGTTTCTCATCCCGGCGAACGCCGCCCCGACAACGAGCGCGCCTGCTCATCAGTTGCTGCGAGCTTAGATCAGCTGGCGGGTGAGCTGCTCGAGGAGCTGGACCACGTGGACGTAAGGACGACCGGTGGCGCGCTCCATGCCGATCTCGCAGGTCCGGTTGGTGGAGACGTGGGCGTCGAAGGTGCGTCCCTTGACCTCGGCCGCCTCCTCCTGCGTCGCCGACGCGGTGAGCTCCGGGTGCAGGAACCCGCGGTCGCCGGCGAACCCGCAACAGGCCGCCGAAGGCGGCACGAAGACGTCGTCCGCGAGCGCGGCCGAGAGCTTTCGCAGGCGGCGGTCGATGCCGAGGTGCCGGCCCGAGCAGGTTGGGTGAACCGCGACCGAGCGCGCCTTCGCGACCTCCAGATTCGGCAGCAGCCGGGCGCGCGCCCAGTCGGTGGCGTCGATGACCTCGAGCTTCGCATGCCGCTCGGCGTTCTCCTCGCTCAGCGCATCGCCGAGCTCGCTCGTGATGCCGTGGGTGCACGAACTGGCGTCGATCAGGACCGTGAGCTGACCCTCGTCGGTCCAGCGCCAGAGCCTGTCGACCATCTTGTTCGCCATCCAGGCGTGACCTTCGCCGTAGCCCTTGGAGCCCCACGGAACCGCGCAGCAGTTCCCGGCCACGTCCGGCGGGATCCACACCGGCAGCCCGGCCCGGGCCGAAACGGCGACCATGGCCTCGACCACGCTCATCTCCGGGGCGCCGTTGACCTGCCGCGACGTACCGAACATCCGGTTTATGCACGACGGCACGTAGACGGCCGCCGCCCCCTCGCGGGCCGTGTCGGGAAGGTGGGGGGACGCCGCTCTCGGCATCCCCGGCCCCCACTCCGGCATCAGCTCGGAGCTGACGAAGCGGCGCTGCGCCCTGGTCACGGCTCGGAGCGGGCCGTCACCGAGCGCCCTCGACACGCCACTCCCGGTTCGAAGGGCCATTCGCGCGGCGCGCTCGAACCCGGCCCAGCGCTTCGCGGCCTTCAGCGCGGATCGCTCCGCCTTCTCGTCGTGCTCGCGGTTCCGGAAGTCCTTGATCAGCTTGCCGGTGTCGATCCCGACCGGGCACGAGAGCAGGCAGCTCCCGTCAGCGGCGCAGGTCTCGATGCCGTCGTACTCGTACTGCTCGATCAGCACCTGCTGGAGCCGCGAGCCCTGGGGCTGTCGCGCCATCTCGCGCCGGAGCACGATCCGCTGGCGCGGCGTGGTGGTGAGCAGGCGGCTCGGGCACACGGGTTCGCAGAAGCCGCACTCGACGCAGGTGTCGGCGACCTCCTCGATCGGGGGGTTCGCCTTCAGGTTCTGCAGGTGCGCCTCGGGGTCGCGGTTGAGGATCACGCCCGGCCCGAGCACGCCGTCGGGATCGGCGAGCTGCTTGATGCGCCACATGAGCTCGGTGGCCTTGGGGCCCCACTCCCGCTCGACGTAGGGGGCCATGTTGATCCCCGTGCCGTGCTCGGCCTTGAGCGAGCCGTCGTACTTGTCGACGATCAGGTCCACGAGGTCGTTCATGAACGCCTCGTATCGATCGCGGTCCTCGGTGAGCGCGAAGTTGGGGGTGAGCATGAAGTGAAGGTTCCCCGCGGACGTGTGGCCCGCGACGCCGGGGAGGAACCCGTGTTTGCCGAGGAGTCCCTGGATGTCGGTCGCCGACTCGGCGATGCGCTCCGGCCGCACGCACACGTCCTCGACGATCAGCACGGTGCCCGGCGGCCGCAGGCGCCCGACAATCCCGTGCAGGCCCTCGCGGGTCCGCCAGTACATCTCCGTGAGCTCCTCGTCGCGCGTGAAGTCGGGGCCGCGAATCGTCTCCCTGCCGGCGAGGGCCTCCAGGGCCCGCTTTTCCATGCCGTCGAGGTCGGCCGGATCGTCCGACCGGTACTCGATCAGGAGCGCCGCGGACTCAGGCGGGAGCTCGCGCCAGTACTCGGGCGTGCCCGGGATCGAGTAGCTCGCCGCGATCAGGGCCGGCGCCACCATCATCTCCACCGCCGTCGCGCCCGCGGCCACCAGGTCGGGAACGGGCTCGACCGTCTTGTGGATGTCGGCGAAGTGGACCCAGGTCGTCGTCGTGTGCGGCAGGA
This sequence comes from Solirubrobacterales bacterium, assembly GCA_035634715.1. Classification (GTDB taxonomy): domain Bacteria; phylum Actinomycetota; class Thermoleophilia; order Solirubrobacterales; family 70-9; genus AC-56. The sequence goes on along the minus strand of DASQCL010000026.1, from coordinate 2,985 downwards.
GGGGCACGGTGTCGAAGACGGCCTCCGCGACGAACGCGAGCGTTCCCTCGGAGCCGACCATGACCCGGCGGAAGATCTCGAGCGGGGTATCCCCGTCGAGGAACGCGCACAGGCGGTAGCCCATGGTGTTCTTGATCTGGAACTTGCGACGGATTCGCTCGGCGAGCTCGGTGTCGGCCCGGATCTCGTCGCGGATCTCGGCCAGGCCTCGAGCGAGCTCCGGCTCGAGCTCGGCGAACCGCTTCTCGGCACCAGGCGCTGCCGTATCGATCGTCGTCCCCGACGGCAGCACGAGCGTCAGCGAGCGCAGCGTGGAGTAGGAGTCCTGGGTCGTGCCGCAGCGCATGCCGCCGGAGTTGTTGGCGACCACGCCGCCCACCGTCGCGAAGTCCGTGCTCGCCGGGTCCGGGCCGAGGCGGCGGCTGTACGGCCTGAGGACGCGGTTCGCGTGGCCGAGCGCCGTGCCCGGCAGCACCCTCGCCGCGGCGCCGTCCTCCTCCACCTTTGCGCCGGTGAAATGGCGGCGGACGTCGACGAGGATCCCGTCACTCTGGCCCTGGCCGTTCAGGCTCGTCCCGCCCGAGCGCAGCGTCACGGGGATGCCCTGCTCGCGGCCGAAGCGGAGCACCTTCGCGACGTCGCCGGCGTCGCGCGCCTCCACCACGGCCTTCGGGAAGAGGCGGTAGGGGCTGGCGTCGGAGGCGTAGCGGATCAGGTCCAGCGCCCGGCTGCGGACGCGATCGGCCCCGAGGAGCGACTCCAGCTGGGAGAGAAGGGGCTGTGGCGTCCCCGACGCGATCCAGTCGGGTGCGGGGCCGGTGTCCGGGTCGGTCGACTTCGGGGCGATCCGCTGGACGTCTGGCTGCAGGAGGGGCACGGCGAAAGTCTTGTCTTAGAAGAGAGCCATTCCCGGCTCGACTCCCACCTCGATCAGCTCCGGATCGCTCGACGCGATCGCCGGCGCGAGCTCGGACCGGAGCTCATCGAGGCCGCCGACCCTCCGCGCCTTCACCCCATAGCCGGCGGCGATCGCCGCCGTGTTGAGCGCCGGGAGGTCGAGGCCGGGCGCGCCGGTCACCTGCTCGGTGCCGGCGAACCACTTGAGGATCGCGTACTCCTCGTTCCGGAGCACGAGGAAGGTGACCGGCACCTTGTAGGCCGCGGCCGACCAGAACGCCGTCACCGCGTACTGCACCGAGCCCTCCCCCATGACGCAAACGACGGGCCGGTCGGGCTGGGCGAGCTGGACGCCCACAGCCGCAGCGAGGCCGAACCCCAGTCCGCCGCCGGCGCCGAAGAAGTAGCTGCCCGGGCGCGAGAGCCGCAGCTGGTTGCGGAGCGCCATCGTGCTCGAGGGCGACTCGAGCACCACGATGCCGTCGTCGGGGAGCGCCTGCCCGAGGGCCGCGTGCACCGTGGAGGGGCTCAGCGGGTCGGACTCCGGCGGCGCCTGAGGCTCGCCGAGCGGTTCGGGGGCCTCCCTGTCCGACTCCGGGACGGCCTCGACCAGCGCCTCGACGGTGAGCTTGACGTCCGCGACGATCGCGTCCCCCATCGGCGCCCGCGCCGCCTCGTCCGGGTCGCTCGTGATCGCCACGAGCTCCGTGCCATCCGGAAGCAGCGGCCCCGGGATGTTCGGGTAGTACGGGAAGACCGAAGTGCCGAGGGTGAGCACCAGGTCGTGGCCCTCGAGCATCTGGCCGAGCGGGCCGATCGCGGGCGGCAGCGTGCCGCGGAAGTTCGGATGGCCCTCCGGGAAGCCGATCCGGCCCCCGCCCGGCGCGGGCGTCGCCCACACGGGAAGGCGCTGGCGCTCGGCCAGGGCGACCGCGGCGTCCCATGCCCCGCTTGCGTCGATGTCAGGACCCGCAACCATCGCCGGGTTCCTCGCCTTCGCGAGGCGATCCGCCAGCGATCCGATCAGCTCCGGATCGGCCATCGCCCTTCCGCTCACGGAGCGCGCGATCGCACGTGCGACGTCGCCGTCGTCCACCTCGGCGTTCCAGTCGTCCATCGGGATCGAGACGAACGAGGGCCCTTTCGGCGGCAGCGAGGAGACGTGGACCGCACGCGCCAGAGCCAGTGGCACGTCCTCGGCGCGCGGCGGCTCGTAGCTCCACTTCACGAACGGGTCCGGGACCCGAATCGCGTCGCGGTTGGTGAGGTTGGCCTGCAGCGTGATCATCGCCCTGACCTGCTGGCCCGCCGTGATCACGAGGGGTGACTTGTTCGCCTGCGCGTTGAACATCGCGCCCACCGCGTTTCCCACTCCCGGGGCGGTGTGCAGGTTCACGAGGGTGGGCTTGCCCGAGGCCTGGGCATAGCCGTCCGCCATCCCGACCACGACAGCCTCCTGCAGGCCGAGCACGTACTCGAAGTCATCCGGGTAGGAGTGCAGCATCGGCAGCTCGGTCGAGCCCGGGTTGCCGAACATCGTCGTCATCCCGCGGGCGCGGAAGAGGTCGAAGGCAGCCTCACGTACGGTCGTCACGGGTCCCGGCAACCTATCCGAGCCGAGCTACTTCGGGGGTATGTCGCGGCACGGTCGCAGGGTCGAGGGGTTGGTGCCCTCCGACAGGAGGGTGCGATGGATGAGCACCGCCAGCCCGATGGCGGAGGCGATCACAGCCCAGAGAATCAGGAGCCGGAGGATCATGCCTAGTCGAGGCGCGGCGCCGCGGCGCGGCCGCGGATCCTCACCAACAGGCGGTCCGTCAACCGGGGCAGGAGGCCGCTGAGGCCCAGGACCCGTACGACCGGCGGGGCGTAGACCGCCCGGGAGTCGCTCTCAACGCCTTCGACGATCGCGTCGACGAGCTCGGAGACCGGGCGCTCCTCGTCGTTGCTGCGCCAGGCGGGCAGGCGCTCGCGCTGGTGGGCCAGGATCGTGGTGCCGTACTCGCCCGGGTAGACCGTGGTGACAGAGATCCCGCTGCCGGCGAGCTCATGGCGAAGCGCCTCGGCGAAGCCGCGGTCGAAGGCCTT
>DASQCL010000025.1:0-19094 GCA_035634715.1 Solirubrobacterales bacterium | reverse complement strand
GGATCTGGGTCCGCGATCACCTGGTAGCCGGGGTGGCCACCCCCGACCCTGGTCGTCTTCATCCGCCGGGATGCGGCCAGGTCCGCCGGGCCAAAGCTCATCCCCTGCATCCTGGGACTGGCGGTGGCGATCTCCTCGACGTTCACGACGCCGAGTGAGGTCTCGAGGATCGCGTGGATGAGCAGCGCCCGCTTGAGGCCGGCCTTCGCCTCGAGCTGGGCCAGGAGCCGGTCCACGTAGTGGATGTCCCACGCGCCCTCGACCTTCGGCACCATGATCACCTCGAGCTTGTCGCCGATCTCGGTGACGAGCTGGGTGAGGTCGTCGAGAACCCAGGGGCTCTCGAGCGAGTTGACGCGCGTCCAGAGGGCGCAGTCTCCGAAGTCGTTCTCCTTGGCTGCCTTGATCAACCCTTCGCGCGCGGCCTCCTTCTTGTCGACCGGGATCGCGTCTTCGAGGTTCCCGAGCAGGATGTCCGACTGCTTGGCGAGGTCCGGCGCCTTCGCGGCCATCTTCTCGTTCGAGAAGTCGAGGAAATGGATCATCCGCGAGGGCTTGAAAGGGACCTCAAGCGGCGGATCGGGGGCACCGATCGCGAGTGGATGGTTGAACTGACGTGGGTTTCGCACTGCTTCCTTCCGGGTGGCGGGGCGCGAAATCTATCGACCGATGCCGGGGCCGCCGCCCCCTGGCGAGGAAGGCTTTCGGCCGCTGGAGCCCGATGAGCCGTGTGATGTCTCGCGCAGAAAGCCCTCAGAACGTCCGGGTCGCGGCCCGATCGCGCATCTTCAGCGCACGCGCGCAGAGGTCGTCGTCCACGCCCGAGGACTGGCTTCCGTCGGCACTTCAGGCGTCGGCCGATATCCCCGTCGAGGAGGCGGAGGCCGTCCCGGCCGATCCCGCCGCCGCGGAGGCCGCGGTCGCTGCCCACCCGGGACGCCTGACGCAAGACGCCCCGGCTAGCCTGGCCGGGTGAGCTTCACGATCAGAGCGGCAGAGCCCGGCGAGGAGACGAGGGTCGTCCCGCTGTATGAGTGGCTGTTCGCGCCTCCGGGCTCACTGCCGGCGAGCTGGGAGGAACATCGCGCAACCGTCGCGCTGCGGCAGGCGATCGACTCCCACGACTGCGTCGTGCTCGTCGCCGAGGACGAGTCGGGCGACTTCGTGGGGTTCTGCACGGGCTACCAGGACATGCATTCGGTCCGCTTCGGCTACCGCGTGTGGGTGGAGGATCTCGCGGTGGATCCGGAGAGGCGGTCCCAAGGCATCGGGAAGGCGCTCCTCGACGCCGCGAAGGCATGGGCGCGGGAGCGCGGCGCCACCCATCTGGAGCTGGACAGCGCCGAGACACGCGCGGACGCGCACCGCTTCTACGAGCGCGAGCAGCCCAGCTGGCGGTCGGTCTGCTTCGCCTGGGAGCTCTAACGCTCGGAGCGGCTACTGGGGTCGATACCCGCGGCTCGCAGCGCGGCGTTGCGATCGAGGTGGAACTCGACTCTACGGACCCGGCCGTCGACGACCGTCCACACGGCCGCGCCGGGTGCCGAGATCTCGGCGCCGCCGGTGCGAGTCGTGCCCTTCATCGCAACGAGGCTCACCACCTGGTCGCCGGCATCGATCATCTCCTCGACCTCGATCTCATAGTGCTCGAACGGGCTCGTCCAATCCTGCCATGCCTCCCTGAAGCCGGCCAGGCCGCTGAATTCGAGCTGGGTCGAGAGGTAGTCGGGCCCCACCATCGCGACCTCGAAGTCCGGATCGGCGAGCGCGGTGAGAGTGTTACGCACGCGGTCGTCGGCGTCCGCGTCGTCCAGCGCCGTCACGACGTCCTGCACGGTCAGGACGGTCTGAATCTCCTGTACTACCCGAACAGCCTCAGCCGACACCTCGCCGATTATCCTTGACCGCCCCGTCAACCGAGCCAGAGGAGCCATGGCCGTAGCCACCGACACGTTCACCGAGAAGACCGACGAGCAGCAGGCGATCACCGAGATGGTGCACCAGTTCGCCGACAACGAGATCATCCCCGTCGCCGAGGAGTACGACCACGAGGACAAGTTCCCCGAGCCGATCGTCGAGCAGATGAAGGAGCTCGGGCTGTTCGGCGTCACGATCCCCGAGGAGTACGGCGGGATGGGCCTGGACCTCACGACCTACGCGATGATCGTGGAGGAGCTGTCGCGCGGCTGGATCTCCATCTCCGGCGTGGTGAACACGCACTTCATCGGCTCCTACCTGCTGATGAAGTTCGGGACCGACGAGCAGAAGGACAAGTACCTGCCGAAGATGGCCACCGGCGAGATCCGGGCCGCGTTCTCCCTCTCGGAGCCCGAGGTGGGCTCCGACGTCCAGGGGATCAAGTCGACCGCCAAGGAGACCGGCGACGGCCAGTGGGAGATCAACGGCCAGAAGATGTGGGTGACGAACGGGTTGCTCTCGGGCCTCGTCTTCGTGCTGGTCAAGACAGACACCAAGGCCGACCCTCCCTACAAGGGCATGACCTGCTTCATCTGCGAGAAGGAGCCGGGCGTGGACAAGGTGCCCGGCCTCACGATCCCGCCGAAGATCAAGAAGATGGGCTACAAGGGCGTCGAGTCCACCGAGCTCGTCTTCGACGGCTTCAAGGTCGACGAGGACCACATCCTGGGCGGGCCCGAGGGGCTCGGCCAGGGCTTCGTCCAGATGATGGACGCGCTCGAGGTGGGCCGTGTGAACGTGGCCGCGCGCGGGGTGGGCGTCGCCCAGCGCGCCATGGAGCTCGCTCTCCGCTACAGCCAGGAGCGCAAGACCTTCGGCAAGCCGATCGCGCAGCACCAGGCGATCACCTTCAAGCTCGCTGAGATGGGCACGCGACTCGAGGCGGCGCGCCTCCTGACCCTGAAGGCGGCGCGCATGAAGGACGCGGGGGAGAGGTCGGACCTCGAGGCGGGAATGGCCAAGCTCTTCGCGTCCGAGGCTGCGCACGCAAACGCCGAGGAGGCGCTGCGCATCCACGGCGGCTACGGCTATTCGAAGGAGTACGAGATCGAGCGCATCTACCGCGACGCGCCGCTGCTCCTGATCGGCGAGGGAACATCCGAGATCCAGAAGATGGTGATCGGCAGGAAACTCCTCGAGCGGAACAAGGCGTAGATGCCTCGCGCCCAGGAGCTGATCTCGAGTGCTTACCAGCGGTTCGCGGGCGAGGTTCCCGCACTCGGCAACCTCAAGCTGACGATTCGCCTGGAGCTGCGCGGGAGGGGCGACGTGCAGGTCTTCGGCGTGCGGCTGCCCGGGCCACTCATCACCAAGGGCGAGCCCGAGGACGCCCGGCTCGAGCTCCAGATACCGCGGTCCGAGTTCAACGAGCTCGCGGAGCGCGGCAGGCTCGTCGACTGGCAGGACGCCTACGACCACGGGCACATCAAGATCTCGGGAGATCGCGAGATCCAGCAGCTGCTCGCGAAGGTGATCGAGCGTCGTTTGGCCCGCGCGCGGCTCAAGCGGGCCCACTGAGCGTGGCCGACGAGCCGCCGCCGCAGCTCGAGCACATCTTCATCACCAAGGTCGACGAGCCCCCGGAGGGCATCCGCCTGGCGGTCAAGGACATCCTCGACACCGCCGGCATCCGGACGACGTACGGCTCGCTGATTTACGAGGACCACGTGCCGGACAAGAGCGCCGAGGCGGTCGTGCGCCTGGAGCGGGCCGGCTACGCCGACGTCGGCAAGGCGAACCTGCACGAGTTCGCCTTCGGCATGACCTCGGAGAACCCGCACTACGGCACGGTTCCCAACCCGATCGCGCCCGGCCGGATCGCGGGCGGCTCCAGCGGCGGGTCCGCGGCCGCGCTCGCCGCCGGCATGGCGGACGCCGCGCTCGGGTCCGACACCGCCGGGTCGATCCGCTGTCCCTCCGCCTTCTGCGGCACGGTTGGTCTGCGACCGACGTTCGGGCTCGCGCCGGTGGACGGCTGCTTCCCTCTTTCGCCGAGCTTCGACACAGTCGGTCCGATGGCCCGGACGGTCTCCGAATGCGCCGACATGATGGCCGCGCTGGCGCCGGAGATGGACCCGGTGCCGACGATCTCCCCGGGCGACGTGGAGGTGGGCCTCGCGTGGGTGGGCGAGGCCGACCCGCTCATCCGCGCCCGGGTCGAGGAGACGGCGGCGATCTTCCCGAACTGCCGCGACATCCCCCTGCCGGCGCTCCCCCCTGGCATCCGGGACGTCCGCATGCGGGAGACCGCCGAGACGCACGCGAAGCTCTTCTCCGAGTACCGCGACCGCTACGGCCACGATGTCGCCGCGAAGCTCGACCGCTGCATGGAGGTCACCGACCGCGAGTACGAGGCGGGCCTCGAGACGCGGGAGCGCTACAGGGACCGCTTCGCGGAGCTCATGCGGGGCATCGATGTTGTCCTCACCCCGACCCAGCCCATCGTCGCCCCACCGGTGGGGATCGGTGACCTGGAGCTTCGCGGCCAGCTGACGAAGTTCACTTACCCGTTCAGTGCGATCGGCGCGCCGGCCCTCGCGGTGCCCTGCGGTGAGGCCGAGGACGGCCTGCCGGCCTCCATACAGGTCATCGGCCGACCGGGGATGGACGCGCTGGTGCTGGGGGTGGGCGCGCTGCTCGAGTCTCACTCGAGCCCCGGTTAGGCATACTGCCCTGCCCGAAAGGACGAAGGCGAACCAAGAGGGAGCATGAGCGACACCGAGACGAAGCACGAGCTGATCACCGACCAGGCCGGCCGCGAGGCGTCAGGCGCGCACAAGTACGGGCGCTACCTGGAGGAGTTCCAGGTGGGCGACACCTACATGCACTGGCCGGCGAAGACGGTGACCGAGTCGGAGGACCACCTCTTCTGCCTGCTGACGATGAACCACCATCCGCTACACGTGAACGACGTCTACGCGTCCCAGTCGCAGCAGGGGCGGAACGTCGTTGCGGGGCCCTACGTCTACTCGCTCGTGTTCGGGATGACGGTCTCCGACGTCTCGGGCAAGGCGATCGCCAACCTGGCTACGGAGGAGCTGAGCCACCCGAACCCGGTGTTCCACGGCGACACGTTGTTCGCCGAGTCCGAGGTGCTCGAGGTGAGGCCGTCGAGCTCGAAGCCCGACCGCGGCGTGGTCAAGGTCCACACCCGCGCCTACAACCAGGAGGGCACCCTGGTCGCCGAGTTCAAGCGCACAGTCCTGGTGGCCCGTGATCCCGAGGGGTCCGGCGACGAGCCCGCCGGCGCCGAGGGCAACGTCGACTAACGGGCTGTTGCGGGACGACTACTCGCCCAAGCCGGCGTTCGGGGTCTAACACGGGCTGGTGCGGCGTTTCGACCGGTAATTCGGGCGGGGGCTTTGGCCCGAGACTGCTGGTGCCGCGCTTAGCTGCGAGGCGTATCCCGCTTTGTGCACCACTTCTGGGCCGGCGCGCCGCCGTATGCTCTCGGCGCAGGAGCCGGATGGATCTCCACTTGCGCGATCGGGCTTACCTCGTCACAGGCGGCAGTAGCGGCCTTGGGTTCGCGGCGGCCGAGGCCCTCGTGGGAGAAGGCGCGCGTGTCGTTGTGAGTTCACGCAGAGAGACTTCCGCGGCGGCGGCGGCCGCTCGCCTCGCGGATAGCGCGGCGACCGCTGACAGCATCGCCTGGATCGCCGCCGATAACGCCGATGCTGCGACGCCCGAGCGCCTGATCGCAACGGCCGAGGATCGGTTTGGGCGCCTCGATGGTGCGCTGGTCAGCGTTGGGGGCACACCACCTGGAACCGTCGCCGCCACCCCGGACGACGCCTGGCGCGGCTCGTTTGAGAGCGTCTTTCTCGGGGCGGTTCGCCTGGCAAGGGTCCTCGGGACGTATCTGACGGGCGGCGCCAACGGGCCGAGAAGCGACGGCCCCGCCGGCACCGGAGGGTCGGTCGTGTTTGTGCTCGCTTCGTCGGTCCGGGTCCCGCTCGCGGAGCTCGCCGTCTCCAACGGTCTGTTCCCGGGCCTCGCCGGCGTCGTCAAGATGCTCGCCGAGGACCTCGGGCCTTCTGGGATCCGGATGAACGGGATACTCCCGGTCAGGATCGCCACCGAAAGAGTGCGTCAGCTCGACGCCCTTAGCGGCGACCCCGACGACGTGCGTGCCCGCAAGTCTGAGGACATCCCGTTACGCAGGTACGGCGAGCCCGAGGAATTCGGTCGCGTCGCGGCGTTCTTGCTTTCCCCGGCGGCCTCCTACATCACCGGGGCGATGATTCCGGTCGATGGCGGCTCCATCCGCGCAATCTGACTGACCCGGACATCGCGTTTAGCTGTTTATGAGCTCGGCGACGGCGCGCATGGCGCCCTCGAAGTCGCTGCCCGGCAGCCCGCCGATGGACGGCGACGTCGCGCCGGCGTCGCGGTACCGCTCCACCGTGGCACGGACCACGTCGCCGGAGCCGATGCCTGCCAGGCTCGCGAGGAGCCCGTCAGAGAGGCCGGACTTCGCCTTCTCCACGTCCCCGGCCTGCATACCCTCGTCGAACACGGCCAGGTCGCCGCCGAACCCGGAGCCCTCGAGCATCGCCCTGTAGAACGGCAGCGATGCGTAGGTCACGAGCTCCTGGCGCATCGTCGCCCGCGCGGCGTCCGGGTCATCGGTCAGAGCCACCGTGACCGCCGGGACGATGTCGAAGCCGTCAAGCGACTTGCCGGCCCGCTCCCGGCCCTCGCTCACCGCGGGGACGACCACGTCGCGGATGTAGTCGGGGTTGCAGAGCCAGAGCAGCACCCCGTCGCCGATCTCGCCGGCCAGGCGGAGCATGTTGGGGGAGAGGGCGGCGATGTAGATCGGCAGGTCGGGCCGCGCGGAGTACCCCATGAACTGGAAATGGGTGTTGAAGAACTCGCCGTCGGGGGGCGCCTCTCCCTGGAGGATCGCCCTCACGATGCTCGCGTACTCGCGCATCTGGGCGACCGGCTTTTCGATCTTCGCGCCGTACCAGTTCTCCACCGTGATCTTGTGTGAGACACCCAGGCCGAGCACCATCCGGCCGCCAGAGAACTCATCGATCGTCGCCGCGGTTTGGGCCATCGCGGCGGGTGTGCGGGAGAAGATCGGCACCACGCCGGTGCCGAGCCGCACTCGCTCGGTGACCGATGCGAACAGGGCCAGGACCGTCAGCGAGTCACGACCGGCGATGTGCGTGGTGTAGACGCCGTCGAACCCGAGCTCGTCGGCGAGCCGCGCGCGATCAAGCGCTGAGTCAAGGGAGCGTCCGGGGGAGACGAAGGCGCCGATGCCGGGCATGCGCCGCGTTTATATCTGCCCACCGGAAACCCCGTCGCCTCCCGCAGCCGGGGTCGCCGGCTGACTGGTCGCCTTCGGCTCCCTGGAAGCGGAGGAGGCAACGAGCGGTTATTCAGTGGGCTTCGTCGGCCGCGTGCGCGGGAGGGCGCGACTCCTCCGCCAGGGAGGTGATCTCGAGCGTGCCGCGAGAAGCGTCCTCGAGGACGTCGATGGCCTCCTCCTCAGTGCGCGCGTAGAGCTCGACAAGGAGGTGGACAACGATCCGCTCATCGTCGTGTTTGTGGAAGCGCACGTGGGTGAAGAACTCGCGAGTGCCTGACTCCCCGAGCGAACCGAAGGTGAGGCTGTCCGCCGCATCCGGGCCGGAGCAGGTCTCAACCTGGTCCTGGTCGATGGTGACGGTGCACGAGGCGACGTACGGCTTCCCCGCGACCATGCGCTCCCATCGCTCCTCGACCGGCACGACGCGGCCGTCGGCGACCGTCAAGTGCGGCTGATCGTGCATGCAGTCGAGGCACTGCACGACGGCCTCCTGGATCTCCTCGACGCGGTCGGCGGCCTCGCCGCTCTCCGGATCGACCTTGAGGATCGCGTCGTAGTGGACTTGGGCTTCGAGGCGTTGAGACCAGCAGCGATAGCACCGCAGCCAGGCACCCCGCTCCTCGGGAAAGCCTTCGTTCATCGCCCCTCAGCGTAGCTAGTGCCGATCCAGGTTCCGGCTATTGCAAGTCGCCCCGCAGGAGGGAGTACATCGCCATGTCGCGGCGGGTTCCCTTGATCACGGTGTGCGAGCGAAGCACGCCTTCGAACGTGTAGCCTGCCCGCTCCGCGACGGCGCGGGACGCCACATTCTCCGGCTCGATCGTGATCTCGATCCTCTCCACCGGGAGGTTGTCGAACGCCCAGCGGCTGAGAAGCAGGACGGCGCGAGTCGTGACTCCCCGGCCCCTTGCCCGGGGCGCGAGCCAGTAGCCGAGATCGCAACGACCCTCGCCCGGAGCGACCCGGAGGCCGATTGAGCCCAGGAGCTCATCGCCGTCGATGTCGGCAACCACGAGGTGGAGGCCCGTGCCGGCTTCGCGTTGGCGCTTCGACTCGGCCGCCCATTCCGCCGCGGTCGACTCGTCATAGGACTCCGGGACGCGAGTGAAGCGCACGATGTCGGGATCACGACAGGCGGCGATGATCGCCGGATTGTCCGCGTCGGTCCGCAGCCGCAGCCGGATCACGTCGTCGGAGATGCCTTCGACCGGAGTCTCGATCGGCGTGCTCACGGGGAGGCGGCGAACAGGCGCCACGTTCCGGGCACGCCCTTGAGCTCGTGCTCGCCGCGGTCCGCGAACTCGAGGTCGGCGCCGACCACCAGATCCTTCACGGTGCCCGACACCAGCACCTCGTTCGCCGCCGCGATCGCGCCGATGCGAGCGCCGATGTTCACGGCCATGCCGCGAACGTCATCGCCGGCCAGCTCGCACTCGCCTGTGTGCAGCCCGGCGCGAACCTCCAGACCGAGCGGCCGGACCCCATCACGGATCGCCGATGCGCACTCGATCGCTCGGGCCGGCCCGTCGAAGGTGGCGAGGAAGCCGTCCCCCAGGGTCTTCACCTCCCGGCCGCGGAAGCGATCGAGCTGGCGGCGAGTCAGCTCGTCGTGGCGCCCCAGCAGCTCCCGCCAGTGCCGGTCGCCGGCGTCGGCGGCCTGGCGCGTCGAGCCGACGATGTCGGTGAACATCACGGTTGCGAGGACCCGGTCCATGGGGCGGGCCTTACGAGTTCCGGTGAGGAACAGCTCCATCTCGTCCGCAATCGGCTCGAAGTTCCCGGTGAACGGCACATGGTCGTCACCCTCGAACTCGATCATGCGAGCATCCGGGATCTTGTCGGCCATCAGCCGAGCGCCCTCGATCGGCGCGATGCGATCGCCCCGGCGATGAAGGATCAGGGTCGGGACTCGAATCGTCGGGAGGATGTCGCGGACATCGATCTCGAAGAGCGCTGCCATCACCGCCGCACCCATGGCGGGGCTGGCGCCGGCCCGCTGGAATCGGCCCCAGACCTCGGCCATCTCGGGGTCCCCCGCTTGACTTGGCGCGAAGGCATCGAGCAGCGCGCCCTCGCCCCATCTGGCGGAGACGTCGGCAAGCACCTGCTGGACCTGCTCGTCGGTAGCGCCCCAGGAGATGTCGTCGTCCGTGCGAAATCGCGGGGTCGCTCCGTAGAGGACAAGTGCGGACGTTCGATCCGGATAGGTAGCCGCGAACAACACGCTGGCGGGGCCGCCCTCCGAGATCCCGTAGAGCGCGGCGCGCTCGACGCCGGCAGCGTCCATGACGGCCTGCATGTCGTCCATCCGCTGTTCCAGGGGCGGCGGGGCGGCCACCGGATCCGAGAGGCCGGTGCCGCGCTTGTCGAACATCACGACCCGCGCGAACGAGCCCATTCGCTCGAGCAGGTCGGGAATGCCCGGCATCGTCCAGTAGTGCTCGATGTTGGACACGAACCCCGGCACGAAGACCAGGTCGAGGTCGCCCTCGCCGAAGACCTGATAGGCGATGTGGGCGTCGCCGCTGAGCGCGTAGCGGGTACGGGGCGTCGCTGCCACCGGGACCGCGGCCTACGCCGCCGGCGCCGGGGCCGCCGCGGCGCGCTCGGCGAGGAGGTCGGCGATCTCGCCCATGATCCGGTTGAGATCGAAGTCCTTGGGCGTGTAAACCCGTGCGACGCCGGCCTCTTCGAGCGTCTTTGCGTCGGCCGCCGGGATGATGCCGCCGACCACGACCGGCGCGTCGACGCCGTCCTCGCGGAGCAGGCGCACTGTCTCGGGCACCAGCTGCAGGTGCGAGCCCGACAGGATGGAGAGCCCGATCACGTCCACGTCCTCGTCGCGGGCGGAGGCGGCGATCTGCTCGGGCGTCAGGCGGATCCCCTGGTAGATGACCTCCATGCCGACGTCACGGGCGCGGACGGCGATCTGCTCGGCGCCGTTCGAGTGGCCGTCGAGGCCCGGCTTGCCGACCAGGATGCGCGGTCGGTGCCCCAGCGTCTGGGTCAGCTCGGATATGCGCTCGCGAGCCGCAGCGAGCAGCTCGCCGTCCGTCGATTCGGCGGCCGCACCGACGCCGGTGGGCGCCCGGTAGTCGCCGAAAACGTCGCGCAGTGCTCCGGCCCACTCGCCGGTCGTGGCCCCCGCCTTGGCGGCCTCGATGGTGGCGGGCATGATGTTCGCCGACTCGTCGGCGGCGACCTCGGCCAGCTTCTCGAGGGCGCGATCGACCGCGTCGCTGTCGCGCTCCGCCTTCCAGCGCTCGAGCGCCTCGCCAACCTCACGCTCGACCTCGGGATCCGGGGTGAGGATGCCGCCGTCCGCTCCGGCCGTGAGCGGTGAGTCCTCGGTCTCGGTGAAGCTGTTCTGGCCGACGACGGTGATCTCGCCCTCCTCGATCTTCGCGACCCGCTCGCGGTGGGACTCGACCAGGCGCGCCTTCATGTACGCGACGGCCTCGACCGCGCCGCCGTGCTCCTCGACATGGCGCATCTCCTCGCGCGCGCCCTCCGCGAGGTCGTCGGTGAGCGCCTCGACCACGTGTGAGCCCTCGAAGATGTCGGGGTAGTCGAGGAGATCGGTCTCATTCGCGAGGATCTGCTGGATCCGCAGGCTCCACTGCTGGTCCCACGGGCGGGGGAGGCCGAGGGCCTCGTTCCAGGCGGGGAGCTGGATCGCACGGGCACGGGCGTCGCGGCCGAGCGTGACGGCCAGCGCCTCGAGCACGATCCGGGGGACGTTGTTCTCCGGCTGTGACTCGGTGAGCCCGAGCGAGTTCACCTGCACGCCGTACCGCATTCTCAAATACTTGGGATCGGTCACCGCATATCGCTCGCGCCCGATCTGCTCCCAGAGCCTGCCCATCGCACGGAGCTTCGCGTGCTCCTCGATGAACCGGACGCCGGCGTTGACGAAGAAGGAGATCCGGCCGAAGACCCGAGGGAAGTCCTGCTCGGCCACCTGGCCGCGGGACTTGGTCTCGTCGAGGACGGCGATCGCGGTCGAGAGCGCGTACGCGATCTCCTGCACCGGGGTGGCGCCCGCCTCCTGCAGGTGGTAGCTGCAGACGTTGATCGGGTTCCAGTTGGGCACCTCGTTCACGGTGAACGCCACCGTGTCCGCGATCAGGCGCATCGAGGGCTCGGGCGGGAAGGCGTAAGTGCCGCGCGAGAGGTACTCCTTGATGATGTCGTTCTGGGTGGTGCCCTTGAGCTTGGAGCGGTCGACGCCGTTCTCCTCGGCGACCGTGACGTAGAGGGCGAGCAGCCAGGCGGCGGTGGCGTTGATCGTCATCGACGTGTTCATCTCGTCGAGTGGGATGCCGTCGAGGAGTGCGTGCATGTCCCCCTTGTTCACGATCGAGACGCCGACCTTCCCCACCTCGCCGCGCGCGAGAAGGTGGTCCGGGTCATACCCCGTCTGAGTGGGGAGGTCGAAGGCGACCGAGAGGCCGGTCTGGCCCTTGGCGAGGTTGCGGCGATAGAGCTCGTTGGAGCGCCTCGCATCCGAATGCCCGGCGTAGGTCCGCATGACCCACGGCCGGTCGCGCTCCGGCAGACGGTGTTCGGCCATACGGGCATTGTAAGTTCGGACGCGTGATCAGGATCGAGATCCCCGTCGACGTGGCACGGCCCGTCCAGGAGGTGTTCGCCTACGTCACCGACCTCGAGCGGCTTGGCGAGTGGCAGCCCAACGTGGTTTCCGTGACCAAGCAGACCGAGGGGCCGATGGGGCAGGGGACGCGGTTGCGCGAGGTGCGGCGCGGCCCGTTCGGGCGCAACATGGAGGCGATCGTGGAGGTCTCCGCCTATGAGCCCAACCGTCGCTTCGACCTCCGGGTGGCCTCCGGGCCGCTGCCCATCGACGGCGGCCACGAGTTCCACGAGACCGCCGCGGGCACCCGGATCGACTTCGTCGCCCAGGGACAGCCGGGCGGCCCGCTGCGGCTGGCCGAGCCCCTTTTCGCCCGCGTGCTCAAGCGCCAGTTCGGCGGCTACTACGAGCGCCTCAAGGCGGTGCTCGAGTCCCGCGGCCCCGAGTAGATGAGCCTGATCGATGTCATGCACCTCGGCCGCGACCGGGTCATCGGCGCCTACGAGATCGACGGGCTGATCGTCGATCCGGGACCGTCGAGCTGCATGGACACGCTGGTGGCAGGCCTCGAGGAAGAGCCTCGCGCCCTTCTGCTCACGCACATCCACCTCGACCACGCCGGGGCGAGCGGGTCGCTCGTCAGGCGGTTCCCGGGCCTGCGCGTCTACGTCCACGAGTCCGGTGCCCAGCACCTCGTCGACCCGGCGAAGCTGCTCGAGAGCGCCACCCGGCTCTACGGGGACGACATGGACCGCCTGTGGGGGGACGTCCTACCGGTGCCGGCCGAGAGCGTCGTGGCGCTCGTGGGCGGTGAGTCGATCGAGGGTTTTCGCGTCGCGCACGCCCCTGGACACGCGAGGCATCACGTCGTCTACCTCCACGAGGCGAACGGCGACGCGTACGTGGGCGACGTGGCCGGCGTGCGGATACCGCCCATCGACTTCACGATCCCGCCGACGCCGCCACCGGACATCGACGTCGAGGCGTGGGAGCGCTCGCTCGACGCGGTGGCGGAGTGGGACCCGTCCCGGCTCTGCCTCACCCACTTCGGCCCCGCAGACGACGCGCAGGCGCAGCTTGAGCGGGCGCGGGAGCGCCTGCGGTGGCTGGCCGAGCTCGCGCGCGACGGCGACCGCGAGGTGTTCATGCGGCGTGTGGCGGCCGAGATCGACGAGGTCGCGGACGAGGACGTGGCCCTGCGGCACCGGCAGGCGGCCCCGCCCGGGCAGCTCTGGCTGGGCCTCGAGCGCTACTGGCGAAAGCTCGCCGAGGCCGGAACCTGAGCGCGCGGGGCCCGGAGGCGACCGTTGGGCGTCAGGTCCCACCGGCCTCCGCCCCAATGGCTACCCTGCACGGACCCCGGATGGGACCTCGAACGCGCATAGCCCGGATCCCGGCCCTGGTGCTCGTGGCGGTCGCCGCGGCGCTCCTCGCTGCGACCGCGATCGCGGGCGTGACCGTCTACACGAACAGCTTCTCGAGCAAGGGTGGGTCCAAGGAGCTCCGGCACGCCGAGGGCAAGAACTGCCAGAAGAGCTGGCGCCAGAAGGCCAAGAAGGTCGTCGTCCGCGCCAAGAAGGGCAAGACGGTGTGCGGCTACCGCCCGCCGGTCGAGGGCGACGCTGACGCGCCGGACCACTACTTCAAGGCCACCGAGAAGATGGCCAAGAGCACGCCGAAGAGCGTTCGCGACCGCGTGTACACGGGGATTGCGGTGCGCTCGGGCAAGGACGTCGGATACGAGCTCTGGGTGTTCCCGACGGACCGCAAGTTCAAGCTCGCCCGCCTCAACGGCGGGAGCAAGCCCACCTTCCTCGCCAAGGGCGGGAACAAGGCGATCAAGGGCCGGGGCAAGGCGAACCACCTCGGCCTGAAGGCGGTCGGTTCGAAGATCATCGCCAGGGCCAACGGCAAGCGCCTCGCGAAGACCGTGGACCGCAACGCGGGAAAGGTCGACGGGCGCAAGGTCGAGCTGATGCTCGGCTACAAGAAGAAGCGCTCGAAGCCGGTCTCGATGACCGTCGACGACCTCGAGCTGCAGGTCCCCAACCCGTAGCGCATCCATCCTCGTCGGGCTGGCGGGTGAGCCTTTACCCTCACGCAATGGCGACGGAGACGCTCGAGCGTCCCCGCACGGGCGGCCCGGGATCGGGCGTCGGCGGCAACTGGCTCGTGATCGTGCTCAACGACGATCACAACACCTTCGAGCACGTCGCGAGAACGCTCTCCAACGTGATTCCGGGGGTCTCGATCGATCAGGGCTACCGGTTCGCGGACAAGATCCACAGCGCGGGTCAGGCGATCGTGTGGACGGGACTCAAGGAGACGGCTGAGCTCTACTGGGAGCTGCTCAAGGACGCGGGCCTCACAATGGCCCCGCTCGAGTGCCACTGAGGAGCGCTCAGTCCACGGCGGGAAGCGGCGAGGCGTCGAACGTGGTCGTGTGCCAGGTTGGCAGGAGCGGCTTGTTGTAGTAGTTCAGCGCCTCTTCGCGGAGGGCTGCGATCTCGTCCGAGTACCAGTAGCGCTCGAAGTCCGCGTGGTCGTCCCACACCGTCATCTGGCGGAAGTGGAGCGGGTCGTCGATGTTGCGGCTGAGGACACATGACCGTGCGCCGAACGCCATCGCGCGGTCAAGTGCCGGGCGCCAGACCTCCAGCCAGCGATCCGCCCGGAACGGGTGGACGTGCCAGTCGATGTAGTTGACGTCTGGCATCAGACGGGCCGCTAGGTGCCGACCTCCGCCCAGATCGCTCCGGGCCCGTCCTCGTGCTTGCCCTCATCGCGATCGGTGGCCCCAACCATGATCGAGATCTTGCCCAAATGCTTGTTCTCGTGCAGGAGCTGGTGCGCCTCGGGGACGCCCTCGAAGCCCATCGCCTGCCAGAGAACGGGGCGGATCTTGCTCTCGGCCATGAGCTGGTTGGCGCGCATGCACTCGTACGCGTTCGCGAAGTGCGACCCGAGGATCTCCTTCTGGCGCATCCACAGGTACCGGACGTCGAAGTCCAGGTTGTAGCCGGAGGTGGCGCCGCAGATCACGACCTTGCCGAACGGCTTCACCACGAGCACCGAGGTCGGGAAGGTGGCCTGCCCGACGTGCTCGAAGACGATGTCGGGCGCGTCGCCAAGGATCTCCTTGACCCGCTTCGCGAAGCCGCGGGACTCCTTGAAGCGCGCCTTCTCCTCATCCGGTGACTCGCCGCCCTTCCGCATCATGCCGGCGAACTCGTTGCGGTCGATGTAATCGACCGCGCCGAGCTGCTTCACCAGCTCGCCCTTCTCCGAGGAGGAGACGACGCCGACCGCGTTGGCGCCGGCCGCCTTGCACAGCTGCGTCGCGAAAACGCCGAGCCCGCCGGCAGCCCCCCAGATCAGCACGTTGTGGCCCGCCTGGATCTTGCAGCGGTCCATGAGCATCCGGTAGGCGGTGAAGTACGTGAGCCCGTAGGCCGAGGACTCGACCCACGACAGGTTGGGAGGTTTGGGGAGGAGCTGCTGCGCCTGGACCTTCGTGAACTGGGCAAACGAGCCCCAGGTCGTCTCGTAGCCCCAGATCTGCTGGCTCGGGGCCGCCAGCGGGTCGAGCCCGTGGACCTCGACGTCCTCGTAGGAGGCCTGGTTGCAGTGGACGACGACCTCGTCGCCCGGCTTCCACTTGGTGACGCCCGGCCCGACCGACCAGACGACGCCCGAGGCGTCGGAGCCGCCGATGTGGTGGCCCCACTCGGGATGGTCGCCGTAGCCGAAGACCGACACGGGCTTGCCGAGCGCCGCCCAGACATTGTTGAAGTTCACGCCGGCGGCCATGACGCGCACGATCACCTCGAACGCGCCCGGCTCGGGTAGCTCGATCTCCTCGAGTTGGAAAGCGTCCTTTGGCTCGCCCTCGCGCTCCTGGCGAATCACCCAGGCCGCCATCGTCTCCGGCAGCTCACCGGGCTCCAGGTCGAGCTTCGAGACCTCGGATACGTCTACAGCCACGCTTCTCCTCTCGGATCGGACAGGGACGGAACCGCGCGCATCCTAACGACGCTGCGCGGTTGAGCAGCCGCAACGTCAGCTTTCCGTCGGGGCCGGCGACTACCTTCGAGAGTCCGATGGAAGCCTCTGAGAAGCCACAGCTCCCGCTCGACGTGCCCGACGACGACGGCGTCGTCCGAGCGCTCGACGACCGCCTCGTGATCGAGCGGCTGACCGTCGCCGACGAGCGCGCCGCACGGGTCGTGCGCGAGCGCGCCGAGGCCGGGCAGCGCCCGGCTGAGACCGTCTCGAAGGCGGTGGAGATCGGCGCCCGGGTTCTGGACAGCGAGGAGACGGCGGCCAACGTCGACTACGTGCGGGCGGAATTCGAGCGCCACGCCGGCGCGCTTCGGGAGCGGCTGATGAAGCAGCTCGAGGCCGGCGACGACGCCCTGTCCGAGCGAATCGCCGGAACCTTCGACGGCTCGCGGGACGGCTCGGTGCAGAAGGACATCGAGGCGCTAGTCGAGTCCTCGCTCGAGGGCCAGCGGGAGGCGATTCTCAAGCTGCTCCGGGTCGAGGATGGCGCCAACCCGCTGTTCGATTACAAGCAGACCATGGTCACGGTCTTCAACGGCCTGCGGGACGCGCATCAGAAGGACGCGGCCGAGAACCGCAAGGTGATCGCCGACCTGCGCCGCGAGGTCCTGGAGCTCAAGGAGCGCACGCTCGCCGACGAGCGGGTCGCCGAAGCCGAGGAGGCCGGGACCCGCAAGGGCCGGAGCTTCGAGGAGCTCGTCCACGCCGAGATCGAGCGCATCGCCGAGGGCCAGGGGGACGCAGCGCGCCACGTCGGTGACGAGTCCTCGGAGGCAGGGGGCAAGAAGGGCGACACGGTCGTCGAGGTGGGTGCGGCGCTCGGCGGCGCCCTGGCCAACGTGGTCTTCGAGGCGAAGAACAAGCGGCTGTCGAAGAACGACGCCTGGTCGGAGCTCAACGCCTGCATGCGCGAGCGGGATGCCGCCTACTCGGTACTGGTCGTGGCGGGCGAGGACAAGGTCCCCGCCGGCCTTGAGGAGCTGACCGAATACCAGGGCAACAAGATCATCGCCGTGCTCGATCGTGAGGAACCGGATCCGCTCGCGCTACGGCTCGTCTACCGCTACGTGCGGGCTCGCGTGCTGGCGACCCGCGACTCGACGCTGCAGGTGGACGCGGCCGGCGTGCGGGACGCGGCCGAGGAGGCCCAGGCAGCGCTGAAGCGGGTCAATCGGGTGCGAAAGTCCCTCACCGGCATCACCAGTGGCGCCGAGGCGGCGCGTACCGAGCTGAACGGCATGATGGACGACGTCGAAGCGTGCCTGATCCGCATCGACTCGCTCGTCGCCGCGGCGGCTCAGGACTAAACCAGACCGACACCAGCCAGTTTCGGGGCTAAAGCCCCTCACCGGAATACCGGACTAGGGCAGCAGCAGCTGGTTGTCGGAGTTCGGCCGCTTGGGGCCGACCTTGATCGTCGCCGGCTTGATCTTCGAGTTGCCGACGGTCGCCTGGTACGTGCCCTCCTTGAGGTTCATCTTGAGGTAGTCGGGCGCGCCCGGCTGGATCTGGACCGTCGATGCCTTCTGGGGCCCGTTGACGCTGAAGGTGATCGGCGAGCCGGAGAGGTTCGCGACCGTGAAGTTCACGACACCGGCGCCGAACTTGTCCGGCGTTATCTGGACCTTGTCCGGGTTGACGCTCGCGCTGACCTCGAGTTGGGGGGCCGGGCGCGGATCCTGGGGGTTGCTCGACGCCCCACACCCGGCGACCGCGAGGGCGGCGAGGCTCGCCACGACCGCGAGCGCGGCCAATCGACCGCCCCGGGAGGCTCTCCGCCGACCCCTCGTAACCATCGATGCAACGTTAACCGAAGGCCTCGCTCGAAGCGCAAGTTCGGGGCCGCGGCGCCTACGACGGGTTAGAAGGGCGGCTCGACGACCTCGGCGCCGATGGTGGCATCGCCGATGTTGACGTGCGCTCCCGGCTCCGCCTCCCGCCTGACGATTGCGAGGGCGATCGGCCCGTGCGCGGGGGAGAGCACGGCCGTTCCGACCTGGCCGACGGCGCGATCGCCGAGACGGATCTCGTCTCCGTCGCCGACGGAGGACTCGAGGCGGAGCCCCCGCAGGTGGCGGTTGGGCTTGCCCTTGTAGTGCAACCGGGCGACCGTCTCCTGGCCGATGTAGCAGCCCTTGGTGAAACTCACCGCGCGCTCGTCGATCCCGGCCTCCTGGGGAATCGTGGCCGTCGTCATCTCGCGTCCGAAGCGCGGGCGGCCTGACTCCACCCGGATGATCTCGGCCGCCGCCTCGGTGACGTCCACGGCTTCCGCGGACGCCAGCAGGCGCTTCAGCTCTCCGGTTTGATGCGCGCGGGCGATCAGGTCCACGCCGAGGTCGGTTCCGACGGCGAGGATCTCCACGCCGTCGCGCGAGTACTCGCGCTGGGCGTGCTCGCCCGTGAGCGGCCCCGCGCCGGATGTCTCCCTCGCGGCCGGCCCGATCACCGACAGCAGCGTCCATTCGCCGGACGCGTCTTCGATCTCGACCTCGCGGCCGATGCTGTACATCCGCAGATGGCGATCGACCGCTCCGAACGCCTCAGCCTCGGTATCGATCCAGATGTCGCCTGTCGAGAGGCGCAGGACCCGCATGTCCGCCTGCATGTGCCCCTTGCGGTCGAGCAGCGCGGAGTAGCAGCCGGTCTCGGACTCGAGCGCCTCGATGTCGTTGGTGAGCTGCCCCTGGAGGAACTCGGCCGCGTCGGCCCCGCGAACGAGGAGCATGCCCCGCTTCGATCGATCCAGTACGCCGGCGCCCTCCTTCATCGCACGGTACTGCCCGTCGATCTCCACGGCGACTTCAGTGCTCACTGGGCCGATTGTAGGGAGGAGGGGTCTCGCTGGAAAGAGATTTAGACTAAGCTAAATAGGAATTTCGCCGTGGGGCATACAAGGACATCCAGCAAGGCGAGCCTCGCCGAGCGCCAGAGCGCACCGGCGACGGAGGCCGTAGAGGACTACGCCAAGGCCGTCTACGGCCTCCAGCGCTACGAGGAGGGGCCCGTCACCACCTCCGCGCTTGCCGAGCGCCTCGGCGTGGCGCCCTCCTCGGTCACCGCCATGCTCAAGCGGCTCGACGAGCTCGACCTCGTCCGCTACGAGCCCTACCACGGCGTCACGCTCACGGCCGCAGG
>DASQCL010000024.1:0-13221 GCA_035634715.1 Solirubrobacterales bacterium | reverse complement strand
ACCGGCGCCACCGGAAAGATCGGCAACGCCGTTGCGCGCCAGCTGGCCGAGCGCGGCGACGAGGTGGTCGCCCTGGTTCGGAACCCGGCCAAGGCCCGCGAGCTGCTGCCGAGCGGCGTCGAGCTGTCGCAGGGAGACGTGAGCGATCCGGCATCGCTGCGGGCGGCCGCTGCGGGAATCGACGCGGCCTTCAACTGCATGGGCCTGTTCGAGCAGTGGTTCGCCGATCCGGGGGTCTTCGACCGCATCAACGCCGAGGGCGCGCGCAACGTGGTCGCCGCGGCGCGCGAGGCCGGAGCAAAGCGCGTCGTCCACACGTCGACCTTCGATGTCTTCCACGCCCCGCAGGGCGGCACCGTGAGCGAGGCCGAGGTCGCCAACTACCCGAAGGACACCGCGTACGAGCGCTCCAAGCAACTGGCCGAGAGGCTGGTCCTGGAGGAGGCCGAGAAGGGGATCGAGGTCGTGATCGCCAACCCGTCGAGCGTCTACGGACCAGGCCCGTGGCAGGGCACGGGCATCGATCGGGCCATCCGCGACGCGATCCGCCGCCGCCTGCCGGCCACGCCGCCCGGCGGCATGACGCTCGTCTTCGCGGACGACGTCGCCAGGGGCCACCTGGCGGCATTCGACCGTGGCAAGCCGGGCGAGCGCTACATCCTCGCCGACGGCTACGCCCCGATGCGGGAGTTGCTTCGCCTGGCGGTCGCCGAGGCCGGCCGCGGGTGGGTCCCGCCGACGATGCCGCTGGGCCTCGCCCGGGGCATGGCGGGCGCCGGCGAGGCCGTGTCTCGGGTCATCAAGCAGCCGCCCCTCCTGGGCAAGGGCCAGCTCACCTTCCTGGAGTGGCAGGCCCGGGCGTCGAACGACAAGGCCAGGACCGACCTCGGCATCGAGTTCACCGCGCTTCCCGAGGGCATCGGGCGCACCGTCCGCTGGATGGCGGACTCCGGCCGGATCTAACGGCTCGGCGTCAGCCGCGGCCGAGGGCGCTGGCCAGAGCCGCGGCAACCCGCTCGACCTCGCTCTCTCCCATGGCGGTGAAGAACGGGAGCGCGAGCGAGCGCTCGGAAACGGCCTCCGCGACGGGAAACTGGCCCTCGCGGAAGCCGAATCGCTCGCGGTAGTGCGGCATCAGGTGGATGCACGGCAGGTAAGCCTTGGAATCGATGCCCTCGCCGGCCAGCGAGGCCATCACGGCGTCACGGTCGGTGCCCGCCGGCAGCTGGAGCACGTAGACGAACCAGCTCCGCCGGCCTTCCCCCCGGTCCGGGCAGCCGAGGACCAGGTCGTCGGGATCACCCTCTCCGGCCGGGGCCGCCCCCAGCGCCCCGAGCGCGCTGGCATAGAGCGCCGCCGCACGGTCGCGCGCGGCGATCAACTCGTCCGCGCGCTCGACCTGGGCGACGCCCATCGCCGACTGGAGGTCCGTAAGCCGGTAGTTGAAGCCGAGCCGCTCGTGTCCGAGCCAGCCCATGTCGCGCGCCCGCCCTTGATTCCGCTCGCTTCGCATGCGCTCCGCGACGCTCCCATCGGAGGGGATCGCGATCCCGCCCTCCCCCGTCACCAGCTGCTTGTTGGCGTAGAAGGCGAAGATCGCGTTGTTGCCGCGCCTGCCGACCCTGACGCCCGTCTCGTCGACGGCGCCGGCGGCCTCCGCGGCGTCCTCGAGGACCCCGAGACTGCGGTCGGCGGCGAGGCGCTCGAGCTCCTCCATCGCCGCCGGGTAGCCGAAGATATGCACGGGCAGGAGACCCGCCGTGCGCTCGGTGACCGCTGCCCGCGCGGCGTCGGGGTCCATGTTCAGGGTGAGCGGGTCGATGTCGCAGAACACCGGCGTCACGTCCTCGTAGAGCAGGCAATTCGCCGAGGAGACGAAGCTGAACGGGGTGGTCACCACCTCGTCGCCCCTCCCCCACTCGAGTGCCCTCACCCCGAGATGCAGCGCGGCCGTCCCGGATGAGACCGCGACGGCGTCGTCCGTCCCCAACCAGCCGGCGAAGTCCCGCTCGAACCGCTCGAGCACCGGGCCCAGCGAGAGCTGGCCGGTGTGCAGAACCTCGAGCAGGAGCTCCTCCTCGCGGGGCCCGAGATCGGGTCGGGCGAGTGGGATCGGCTCGGAAGCCGTCAACGGCCCGCGGGTACCTCGGCGTCTTCCTTCGGTGCCGGCGGGCGCTCCTTCGGCTGGAACGCGTACTCGAGCGAGTCGACGAGCGCCTCCCACGAGGCCTCGATGATGTTCTCGGAGACGCCGATCGTCCCCCAGGACTCGCTGCCGTCCGCCGAGTCGAGCAGGACCCGGGTCACCGCGCCGGTGCCGTGGTGGGTATCGAGGATGCGCACCTTGTAGTCGACGAGCTCGATCTGGGCGAGATGGGGATGCAGCTCGGTGATCGCCTCGCGCAGCGCGCGGTCGAGCGCGTTGACCGGCCCGTTGCCCTCGGCCGTGCGCACGAAGCGCTGGCCGTCGACCCAGATCTTGATCGTGGCCTCGGTCTCGACCCTGCCGTTCGCGCGCTTCTCGGTGATCACGCGGAAGCCCTCGAGCCGGAAGAGCTGCAGGTAGGTCCCGGCCTCCCGGCGCAGGAGCAGCTCGAAAGACGCATCGGCGGCCTCGTACTGGTAGCCGCGGTGCTCGCGCTCCTTGATCCTCTCGACGGCCCGCTTGGCGGCGTCCGCGTCCAGGTCGATGCCCGCGCCCTCGGCGCGGCTCTGCACCGAGCCCCTGCCGGCGAGCTCCGAGATCAGGACGTCGCGGCTGTTGCCCACGAGCCCGGGCTCGATGTGCTCGAACGTCCGGGCGTCCGCCTGAACGCCGGCCGCGTGCATCCCGCCCTTGTGGGCAAAGGCGTTGCGGCCGACGTACGGCCGGTCCGGGTCGGGCTGCAGGTTGCAGAGCTCGTCGACCAGATGGGAGGTCTCGGTGAGCCGCCGCAGACGGTCGTCCGGCACGCACTCGTAGCCCATCTTGAGTTGGAGCGCGGGAAGAATGGACACGAGGTTCGCGTTGCCGGTGCGCTCGCCGTAGCCGTTCATGGTGCCCTGGACCAGCCGGGCCCCCGCGTCCACGGCGGCAAGGGAGTTTGCGACGCCGCACTCGCTGTCGTTGTGGGTGTGGATCCCGACCTCCACCCTGTCCCCCAGCGCATCGACCACTGCGGCGGTTGCCTCCGCGACCTGAAGCGGCAGCGTGGCGCCGTTCGTGTCACACAGGCTGACGTTCTCGGCGCCGGCCGCCACGGCGGCGCGCAGGCACTCGAGGGCGTACCCGGAGTCCTCGCGCCACGCGTCGAAGAAGTGCTCGGCGTCATAGACGACACGCTTGCCGTTGCCCACGAGGTAGCAGACCGAGTCGGTGATCATGCCGAGGTTCTCGGTGCGCGACACCTTGGTGACCTTCTCGAGGTGGAGGCCCCACGTCTTGCCGACCAGGGTGCATACAGGTGCGAAGCACTCCGCGAGCTCGCGAAGAGCCGCGTCCTCCTCGGCGGCGACGCCGCGCCGGCGGGTCATGCCGAAGGCGCAGACGTCCGCCCCCTCGAGCTCGACGTTCGCGAGCAGGGCGAACAGCTCGGCGTCCTTGGGGTTCGAGCCGACGAAGCCGGCCTCGATGAGGTGGATTCCCAGCCCGTCGAGCGCCTGGACCACGCGGACCTTCTCGGACGCGGAGAGAGACATTCCCGAGCCCTGCATGCCGTCGCGCAAGGTCGTGTCGTAGAGCTTTACGCGCTTTGTCGGTGAGGGGGCTTCAGCCCCCGAAACTGGCTGGTGCCGTTGCTGGTTCAAAGTTCGATGCCTTTCCGTTGGGGGGACGAGCGAGAGGGTGCGCGGCTCAAGCCGCGCGGCCACGGGGCGATTACGCCGCCGCGGCGCTCCTAATTCGCTCGATGCCACCAGCGATGAGACGCATCACGACGTGACTTTACTCGGTTGCTCAACCACGTCCAGCCACTCGAGGTACTCGGGGGCGCGCCCGTGCAGCGCGTCCTCGAACTTCGCCTGGATGACCCGGGTCATCTCGCCCGGCTCGCCGATCTGGTGGTCGTCCACCTCGCGTACCGGCACGAGCTCGGCCGCAGTGCCGGTGAGGAACACCTCGTCAGCGAGGAAGAGCTCGGCCCGCGCGATGTCGCGCTCCTCGACCGGGTAGCCCAGGTCGTTCGCGATCTGGATCACGCACCGGCGGGTGATGCCGTCGAGGATCGAGTTGGTGTGGCCCGGCGTCGAGAGCACGCCGTCGCGGACGATGAAGACGTTCTCGCCTGAGCCCTCGGAGACATTGCCCTGGACATCGAGCAGGATCGCCTCGTCGTAGCCCGCGTTGGCTGACTCTGTCTTCGCCAGGATCGAGTTCAGGTACTGGCCCGAGGCCTTCGCGTGCGGGATCAGGCTGTCCCCGGAGATGCCCCGCCACGAGGACACCTTGCACCGGATGCCGCTGCGCTTGCCCTCCTCGCCGAGGTAGGCGCCCCATGGCCAGACGGCCACGACGACGTCGATCGGCGCGCTCTGCGCGAACAATCCCATCTCGCCGTAGCCCCGGAAGGCGATCGGCCGGATGTAGCAACTCGCAAGCCCGTTGCGCCTGATCAGCTCGTGCGTCGCGTCACGGAGCTCGTCGACGGAGTACGGCAGCTCCATGTAGTACAGCTGGGCCGAGCGAGCGAGCCGCTCGAGATGCTCGCGGTGCCGGAAGACGGCGGTGCCGCGGTCGGTCTCATAGGCGCGGATGCCCTCGAAGACGCCCGTGCCGTAGTGGAGGCCGTGGCTGAGTACGTGGACGTTGGCGTTATCCCATGGGACGAGCTCGCCGTTCATCCAGATCAACTCAGACTTGTCCACTACTTCCTTCCTCCGGGCTCGCTTCCAGTTGCCGAGAAAGTATGACCTACCGAGTCAAGGCCTCGATCACGGCGGCGGTCATCTCGTCGGTGCCGACGGTCGCGGAATCCGGCCCGGCGAGGTCCGGTGTGCGAAGGCCGCGCTCGAGCGCCGCGTCGACGGCAGCTTCGATCGCGCTCGCCTGGTCGGGCATGCCCAGGCCGTGCCTGAGCATCATCGCCACCGAGAGGAAGGTCGCGAGCGGATTGGCGGTCCCGGTACCCGCGATGTCGGGGGCCGATCCGTGAACCGGCTCGAACAGGCCCGGCCCGTCGGCGCCGAGGCTTGCCGACGGCAACATCCCGAGCGACCCGGTGAGCATGGCCGACTCGTCGCTGAGGATGTCGCCGAACATGTTCTCGGTGAGGATCACGTCGAACCGGGCCGGGTTCGCGACGAGCTGCATGGCGGCGTTGTCGACCAGCATGTGGTCGAGCTCCACGTCGCCGTACTCGCGGGCCACCCGCTCGACCGTCTCGCGCCACAGGCGGGAGGTCTCGAGAACGTTCGCCTTGTCCACCGAGGTGACCCGGGGCCCGCCGTCGCTCCCGCCGCGCCGGCGCGCGGCGTCGAAGGCGACATGGGAGATTCGCTCAATCTCGGCGACCGAGTACTCGCAGTCGTCGTGAGCGCGGTCTCCATCACGGCCGCTCTCGCCAAAGTAGATCCCGCCGGTGAGCTCGCGCACCACGAGGAGGTCGGTGCCGGAGATGCGGTCCGGCCGCAGCGGGCTGGCGTCCACCAGCGCGGGACTCGGGCGGACGGGACGCAGGTTCGCGTACAGGCCGAGGCCCTTGCGAAGGGCCAGGAGCCCCTGCTCCGGCCGCGGCGCGCCTGGGTCGGTGGTGTCCCATTTCGGCCCTCCGACCGCGCCGAGCAGTACGGCGTCCGCGCCCCGGCACTCCTCCAGCACCTCGTCGGTGAGGGCGGTCCCGTGCTCGTCGATGGAGGTCCCGCCGACCGGATGTTCGACGAACTCGAAGTCACCGATCGCCTCCAGCAGCCCGCGGGCCGCCGAGAGGATCTCGGGCCCGATCCCGTCGCCTGCGAGGACCACGATCCTTGGGGACTGCTCTGCGGCGTTCATTGGCGGGCATCATGCCTGACCCGTCTACGAGTACGCAACATGGCCCAGCCGGGTCAGTGGCAGAATGCCGCGAATGCCGGGAAGGCTGGTTCGCGGAGCCGCACTGGGAATCGTCGTCCTCGGCGCCGCGGGCATCGCGTGGTCCGCGACTGGCGGCGGCAGCAACGTCGTGGGGCCGCGGACCCGGATCCAGCCCACCGGGAGGCAGCTCAACCCGGTCGGCGAGCTCACCAAGCTCGGAAACTTCCCAACCGGCGGCGCGCTCACTCCAGACGGCCGCTTCCTGTGGACACTCTCGACGGGGCGCGGCATCAACGACATCCGGATCGTCGCGGTCACCGGGCCGCGCGCCGGCCGGGTCGTCCAGCGCATTCGCATGCCCGGGCTGAGCGGCGGGATCGCGATCACCCAGAGCGGCCGCCGG
Source organism: Solirubrobacterales bacterium (assembly GCA_035634715.1). GTDB lineage: Bacteria > Actinomycetota > Thermoleophilia > Solirubrobacterales > 70-9 > AC-56. The sequence continues at coordinate 6,829 of DASQCL010000024.1, read as the reverse complement.
GCGTACGTGTCCGGCATCGCCAACTCGCCATTCACCGATCAGAGCGCGCCGAGCCGCATCCCGGGCGGGCAGGGCGACGTCATCTCGGTCTTCGCGATCCAGCCGCGATCCGGGCACGCGAGCCGCCACGGCGTAATCCCGGTCCCTCCACCGGCGGGCTCGCCTCCCTACCAGACCTTTCCACCCCAGAAGACGGACACCCTCTCGTGGCCGCGAGACGTGGCGGTGAGCCCCAACGGACGGACCGTGCTCGCCGCGCTCAACCTCGCGGACCGGGCGGCTGTCATCGACACCAGGACAAAGCGGGTCCGCTACGTGAGGGTCGGGCACTACCCCTACGGGGCTGCGATCACCGGCGACGGGACGTATGGCCTGGTCACGGGCGAGACACAGGGCACCGTCTCGGTCATCAATCTCGCGACCGCCCGCAAGGTCAAGACGATCCAGGTGGGCGCGCACCTGTCCCATCCCGAGGGCATGGCCGTCGACCCGAGGCGGCCGCTTGCGTTCGTGGCGATCGCCAACGACGACCAGATCGGGGTTATCAACACCCACACGCTGACCCTCAAGCGCACGCTCTCGGTGGCGCGGCCCACGGGGGCCGGGACGACGCCGAGCCAGGTGACGGTCACGCGCGACGGCTGCGACCTCCTGAGCGCAGACTCCGGGGAGGACGCCGTGGCGGTGTTCGCGCTCTCCCGGGCGCATCGCTGCGACCCGTCCCACCCCGGCCCGCGGCGCGCGACGCCGTACCAATTGGTCGGCCGCCTGCCGGTGGGCTCCTATCCCACCGTCGCGACGGCGGGCTCCGCCGGCGGCAAGCTCGCCTGGATCTCCGCCCGCGGACTCGGCGTGGGCCCAAACCTCCATGGGCCCAACCCCAACTCGCCGAACGATTCCGACGACTTCATCAACAGCTTCCAGTACCTGCCCTCGGTCGTGCGGGGAAGCTCGGGCATCCTGCCCTTCCCCAGCGACAGCCAGATCCACCGCCTGACGCCCAGGGCGGACCGCCAGATCCATCCTCTGAACCAGCAACGGGCGCCGGAGAACACGCCGATCCGGCCCAACGGGCCGATCAAGCACGTGTTCGTCATCGTCAAGGAAAACCGCACCTACGACCAGGTCCTCGGGGACGACCCCCGGGGCGACGGCGACAAGCACCTGACGCTCTTCGGCAAGCGGATCACGCCCAACACGCACGCCCTCGTCCGGCGCTTTCCGCTCCTCGATCACGTGTACGCCGACTCCGAGGCGTCGATCGACGGCCACTACTGGACCGCCGCCGGCGCGGTCTCCGACTACGTGACCAAGAACTGGCCGCAGAACTACTCGGGCCGTGGCCGCCCCTATGACTTCGGCGCCTACGAGGTGAGCGCCCCGCCCAAGGGCTACATCTTCCAGCGGGCGATCGCCGAGCACATTCCCTTCTTCAACTACGGCGAGGCGCTGGCCGGGCTGTCGCCGTTCCCCGACAAGGACCGGACCCAGGCGGAGACCGCCCTGAACGCCCAGGTGCTCAAGAGCTCCGACGTGCAGCTGAACGGCGGCTGCTACGACGGGGACATCGCGATCTTCAACCCCGTCGGCGTGAGCAACGTGGACGTGTATGACTCCTCGGTTCCGGCGACTGCCCCGCCCACCTCCCACTCGCGCTTCGCGTGCTTCAGGCAGCGTTTCCAGGAGCAGGTACTCACCAACTCGGTGCCGCCGCTCAACTACATGGTCCTGCCGCTCGACCACACACAGGGCGTCGCGCCCGGCAAGCGGACGCCGAACGCCGACGTGGCCGACAACGACTGGGGCCTCGGCCAGATCGTCCAGGAGATCTCGCACTCGAAGATCTGGAGGAGCTCGCTGATCCTGGTGATGGAGGACGACTCGCAGGACGGCGCCGATCACGTCGACGCCCACCGGATTCCCGCCATGGTCATCAGCCCATACACGCAAAAGGGCGCCGTCGTCCACGACCGCTACGACCAGCTCTCCTTCCTCCGGACCGCGGAGACGATCATCGGGATGAAGCCGCTCAACCTGGCCGAGCACCTGGCGGTGCCGCTGTACCACGCGATGACGCCGAAGCCGGTGAACTCGGCGCCCTACAACGCGATCAAGCCCAAGGTCAGCGTGACCGCCACGAACCCCAACACCGCCGCCAACCGGCACGCCTCGAAGGGCCTGCCGCTCAACGCCTTGGATCAGGTTCCGCAGCGGCGCCTGGACTCGATCCTCTGGGGCTACAAGCACGGTCCCCACTCGACGCCGCCTCCACCGGGGCCGAACGCATCGGCGCAGGACACCGAGGGGCGCGATCAGTCAGGCGATGAGGCGCTCGGCCATCCCGGCCGGATCGCCCAGAAGCTGCGCAGCGCGTTCCGCCACGCGGACAGCGGCGGGAACTAGGCCGCCGGCCTGCGGGCCGAGATGTTCAGCCGCATGTAGTCGAGCGTCAGCGGGCGCGGGATGTACTCGAGCACCGCGTCCAGGTACGGCTCGTGAAGATCTTCCGGCAGCCGGTCCAGGTGCCCGCCGCAGCACACGGTCCGCAGAAATTCGCGCGGCTCGCGTGGCTTTTCGATTCGCTGCTCGAGCCAGCACCGCACCCGCTCGAACCCAGCGCTCTCGAGGCGCACGTCGGTGTCGCCGGGCGAGGCGAAGTTCCAGGTACTGGCGATGCCGCGAACGTAGGGCGAGAAGCGCTCGTCCCCGTCGACGTTCTCGAGCGAGTTCAGGAACTCGTCCAGGTTGCCGATCCCGCCGCACTGCGCCTCCAACACGCCCCCGGGGCGAAGCGCCGCATAGAGGCGCGCGAACAACCGCCGGTGGTCCAGGATCCAGTGGAATGTCGCGTTGGAGAAGACGGCGTCCACCGCCTCGTCGAGGTCCAGGTCGAGCAGGTCGGAGACGATGAACTCGGTACGGTCGGGGAGCGCCTCTTGCGCCTTCTCGATCATCGATCGCGACGCGTCGACGCCGATGACTCGGCCCTCCGGCAGGCGCTCCAACAGGAGCCTGGTCACCCGCCCGCTCCCGCAGCCCGCGTCGAGCACGGTCTCGTCGCCGCGAAGGTCGAGCCGGTCGAGGACCGCCCGCGACCAGACCTCCTGCACGTCGGAGACGCGGTCGTACGCCGCCGCGTCCCACTCGCGAGGCTCGGCCTCGGAACTCACAGCGCTGTGGTGACGGGGCCGCGCTCGGCGCCGCCCGCCCGCTCGAAGGCCGTGATCGCGCCCTCGTCCTTGAGGGTGATCCCGATGTCGTCGAGGCCGTGGAGCAGCCGGTGCTTCGTCTCCTCGTCGATCTCGAACTCGACCACGCCGCCCACGAAGGTCACGGTCTGGTCGTCGACGTCGATACGGCCGTCACCCGCCGCCGCGAGGTCGCGGCATGTGTCCTCGGGCAGGATCACCGGGAGCAGGCCGTTCTTCGTGCAGTTGACGTAGAAGATGTCGGCGAAGGACGGCGCGATCACCGCCTCGAACCCGAAGTCCTGAAGCGCCCATACCGCGTGCTCGCGGGAGGACCCGGAGCCGAAGTTACGCCCGGCGACCAAGATCGGGTTGGGCTCGAGCTCGAGCTCACCGGCGCGGAACCAGTCGTAGAACAGAAACTCGCCGAAGCCGGTGCGCTCGACCCGCTTCAGGAACTGCTTGGGGATGATCTGGTCGGTGTCGACGTCGGCGCGCTGGACCACCGAGACCTTGCCCTCGATGACGTCGACCGGCCTCATGCCCAGCTCCTGATGTCAACGAACGTTCCCTCTATGGCCGCGGCCGCGGCCATCTTTGGGCTGACCAGGTGGGTGCGCCCGCCGCGGCCTTGGCGGCCCTCGAAATTGCGGTTCGAGGTGGAGGCGCAGCGCTCACCCTCGTCGAGGATGTCCGGGTTCATGCCCAGGCACATCGAGCAGCCTGCGGTGCGCCACTCGAAGCCGGCGGAGCGGAAGATGTCGTCGAGGCCCTCCTCCTCCGCCTGCGCCTTGACCTGCTGGGAGCCGGGGACGACCATCGCCCGGACCGAGCCGGCGACCTTGCGCCCGTCGACCATGGACGCAGCCTCGCGCAGGTCCTGGATCCGCGAGTTCGTGCACGAGCCGATGAACACGCGGTCGAGCGCGATGTCGGTTATCGGCGTTCCGGGCTCCAGCGCCATGTAGGCGAGCGCTCGCTCGGCGGCCTCGCGGTCGGCCGCAACGCCGCCCCACGCCCCGGGGTCCGGAACGGCGTCGGTGACCTCGGTGACCATGCCGGGATTGGTGCCCCAGGTGACCATCGGCGAGATGGCCGCGCCGTCGATCTCGACCTCGGTGTCGAACTGCGCACCCTCGTCGGTCGGCAGCTCGCGCCAGGCGGCGACGGCCGCGTCGAAGTCATCGGGAGCGCCGGGGCGACCGGAGACCCACTCGAAGGTCGTTTCGTCGGGGGCGATCATTCCCGCGCGACCGCCGCCCTCGATGGTCATGTTGCAGATCGTCATCCGGTTCTCCATGGAGAGGCCGCGAATCGTGTCGCCGGCGTACTCGACCGCGTGACCGACCATGCCACTCACACCCAGCCGGCCGATCGTCGCCAGGATGAGGTCCTTGGCGGTGACGCCGGCTCCCAGCTCGCCCGAGTAGTCGATCCGCATCGTCTTCGGCCGGCGCTGGACCAGGCACTGCGTTGCGAGGACGTGCTCGACCTCCGAGGTGCCGATTCCGAACGCCAGCGCGCCGAAGGCGCCGTGCGTCGAGGTGTGGCTGTCGCCGCAGACGATCGTCAGGCCGGGCTGCGTGATGCCCAGCTCGGGTCCGATCACGTGGACGATGCCCTGGCGATCCGAGCCGAGCGAGTAGAGCGGGATGTCAAACTCGCCGCAGTTGCGCTCGAGCGTCTCGACCTGGATCCGCGACAGGTCGTCGGCGATCATCCGGGCGGCGGGCGTGCCGTCGGTGGGCACGTTGTGATCGGCCGTCGCCACGGTCTTGTCCGGGCGTCGAACTGGGCGACCCTCCATGCGCAGGCCATCGAAGGCCTGCGGCGAGGTCACCTCGTGGACGAGGTGGAGATCGATGTAGATCAGCCCGTCCGCGACCTCGTGCGTGTCCCAGATCTTGTCGAACATCGTCTTCGGCATTGTCAATCAGCTCCTGCGCAGGCCGGCGGCCACCACCGCGAGCAGCTCGGCGGGTTGACTCGCATTGTTCTCGAAATGGTGAGCGAGGTCAGCGTCGAAGGTGACGCTGTCGCCCGTGCGAAGCTCGTGGCGCTCCCCGTCGACGACGAGCGTCGACGTCCCGTCCAGGACCACCGCGGTCTCGCGGCTGCCCGGCTCGTGGAGCGGCGGATCACCCTGACCGCCGGTCACGGCGCCGGGATCAAGGCGGTGAATGGAGACGTCGGCGCGCTGGCCCGGCAGTGGTGGAGTCAACTCCTCGACTCGGTGCCCGCTCCGGCGGCGCTTGCGGCCCTCCCCCCGGCGGACGACAACGACGTGGCGGTCCTCGTCCAGACGGAGCAGCTGCGAGAGCGTCAGCTCCAGGCCCTTTGCGATCCGTGTCGCGACGGCCAGCGTAGGGCTCGTCTCCCCCCTCTCGACCTGGGAGAGCATCGGCGCGCTCACGCCGCTGCGCTCGGCCAGGTCCCTGAGGGAGAGCCCCATCGCGTCACGCAGCGCCCGGATTCGAATCCCGACCGCGGGCGTGTCGACAACCGTCTCCCCCGCTCCAGAGCGCTCTTCCGTGATTGCCACCGCCATTCGGCTCCGTACGTTATCACGTACAACTGTCTAGGGACCCGCGGCCTGGACGTCCACGCCGCCTTGACACCGCCCGGACCCTATGGGAGGGTCGTCGTGACGAATGTCACCGACCGATTTCGGTCTGTGAAGCCGTTGGGCACGGATACGCGCGTGGCTGGTACCCACGAATGCGGACGTTGTGCAGCGGCTCCGCAGGCCGAGCCGCCGGGACCAGGAGCGAACGATGGAGCAGAACCCAACCTCGCGACGCAGCTTCCTGACGGGCGCGGGCGCGGCTGCGGGCGCCTTGGTGGCCACCTTCGGCCTCCCGGCCGGCGTGCTCGCCGACCGCGGCCGTCACCGCAAGCACGTCTACAAGCTCGCCCCCGACGGATCGCACTACCACTGCAGCGCATCGCAGGAGGCGGCCCACAGCTGCGAGGCGTGCAAGGCATGCCAGTCGCACGCGAAGAACAAGCTGTTCGCCAGCAAGAAGGCGGCCGAGGACGAGCACAATCGGGCGCACCCAGGCTGCCGCTGCGGGGTCAAGCGCGGGCGGAAGTTCCCGCACGACGTGTGGCACGACCTCTTCCATCCGAAGAGCGGCAACAAGCACGTCGTCGTCGACAAGCGCGATCCACGCGTCAAGCGGATCCTGAACTCCTAGGGAAGCCGGCCGTCGCACCCGGATGAGGCGCCGGCGATGAGAATCGCGCCGCCGCGCGGTCCTTACGGAGAATGCCCGGAGCCCCGAGAGGAGCGCGCTTGCGAACCCCGCACGACGAGATTGTCAATGCCAACGGCGTCGACCTGTGCGTCGACAGCTTCGGGGACCCCGACGACCCCGCCATCCTGCTGATCATGGGATCGAGTGGCTCGATGGACTGGTGGGAGGACGAGTTCTGCGAGCGCCTGGCCGCTGGGCGGCGGTTCGTGGTCCGCTACGACCATCGCGACACCGGGAGGTCGGTCAGCTACGAGCCGGGCGTTCCCGGCTACGCCGGGGAGGACCTGATCGACGACGTGGTCGGAGTCCTGGACGCCGTGGGCATCTCCAGGGCACACCTCGTCGGGATGTCCATGGGCGGTGCGATCGCCCAGGTCGTGGCGC
>DASQCL010000023.1:0-3200 GCA_035634715.1 Solirubrobacterales bacterium | reverse complement strand
ATGATCAGCAACACATCGGGGTCCGACAACGTGGCGAGCGGCCTGAACGCGCTGTTCTCGAACACCACCGGCGACGACAATGTCGCCAGCGGCCTCGGGGCGCTCTTTGACAACACGACCGGAAGCGACAACCTCGCCTCGGGCTTCAATGCGCTAGAGAACAACACCACCGGGAACTCCAACGTCGCCGTCGGCTCTGGCGCCGGCCTGCTCACGACCGGCTCCCGCAACGTCGATATCGCCAATCCGGGCAGGAGCGGGGAGTCCGGGACGATCCGGATCGGCAGTTCCGCGAAGCAGACGAAGACATTCCTCGCCGGTGTCTGGAACAAGACGATCGCCGGGCCGACAAAGGCCGTCGTCGTGGACTCGGCGGGACGGCTCGGAACGGGTCCTGCACCGGCGGCACCCGTGAAGAGCGAGACCGGGACCGTCAGCAGGCTGCGCGACCGGGTGGGGAAACTCGCCACCGAGGTGCACCGGCTTCAGCGGGAGGTTCGAGCAGGCGGCTGAATAGAGCGCTCTTGACCCGAAATCTCCGGGTTACGGGGGCAGAGCACGGGACTTCTGCCACGAGCCGGGATGCCCTCCGCGACGGCGGAGACGAGCCCTCCTCCGGCGTGGAGGCAGAAGAACCAGAAAAAGGACCAGAAAAGAAGGGCCAGAGGACGCCCTCCGCCAAGGCGGAGGGTCGTCGGCCCCCCCGCGCCCATCCTCGTCATCTGAGACGAGGCAGCCCGCGTTCGATTGGGGCGGTTCTTGCCCGCACGGAGGCGGTGTCATGAGAGCGCTCCCCGCCCACGGGGCTCGATCGTTCGAGTCTGCGGAACACACGAACGACGCGGGTTGCCTCCTCCTGGCCGAGGAGGTGGCGCTCCTACTTTCCGTCCCGCGGAGTTGGGTCTACGAGCCGATCGACTGCCGCACGTGAAGCTCGGCCGGTACTACCGCTACTCGGAGCCGTCGATCCGGGCGTTTATTGCCGGTCTCGAACGGGGACCGATTCCGTACCGAAAGTACCTGGCGCATGGCAGGCCGCTCGGCAGGAACGGCGCGCGTTGAGCCGAAAGCCCTGCTGGCGACCCGGTGGGGTCCTCCATGATCGTCGACTGCGCGCACTACAAAGGCGGCGCCCGCCAGCACGAGGCTCGAATGTCCGTGGCTGAGGCTGCCGCGTGCGCCGCGGAAGGGGAGGGGTTCGTCTGGCTCGGCATCCACGACCCGACCGACGAGGAGATGAGCGACGTCGAGGCGCACTTCCCCGTCCATGAGCTCGCGGTCGAGGACGCGCGATCCACCCACCAGCGGGCGAAGATCGAGAACTACGACAACCACTACTTCGTCGTCCTCAAGACGGCGAAGTACATCGACGAGACGGAGCAGATCGAGTTCGGCGAGATCCACATCTTCGCCGGGCCGGGTTACGCGATCACGGTGCGCCACGGCGAGGGGAGCCAGCTGGCTCCGGCGCGTGAGCGGCTCGAGGTCAAGCCCGAGCTGCTCGACGCCGGGCCGGTGAGCGTCGTCTGGGCGGTCCTGGACCAGGTTGTCGACGACTACTCGCCGGTCGTGAACGGCCTTACCGACGACATCGAGGACGTCGAGGTGCGGGTATTCGAGGGCCAGGCGGACCAGACGGAGCGGATCTACTTCCTCAAGCGCGAGGCGATCGAGTTCTTCCGCGCGGTTCATCCGCTGCTTGCGCCCCTGGCGGGAATCGAGCGCGGCGGTGACCCGAACGTCACCGACGAGATCGAGGACTACTTCCGCGACGTCAACGACCACGTGAAGCTCGTGCATGACGAGATCGCATCGCAGCGCGAGCTGCTGACCAGCATCCTCGAGGCCAATCTGGCGGTTCTGGGGGTTCGGCAGAACGAGATCAGCGTCAGCCAGAACGAGGCGACCAAGAACCTGACCGTCGTGGCGACCATCTTCCTGCCGCTGTCGTTCATCGTCGGCTTCTTCGGCATGAACTTCAGCTGGATGGTCCTCAACATCACGTCGTTGGCGGCCTTCCTCGGCTTTGGGGTTGGCAGCCTGCTCGTCTCCTGCGCCGTCCTCGGGATCGTGTTCAGGCGCAGCGGCTACTTCTAGCCGGTCAGCTGTCGAGTTCCGCGAGCCGCCGCTCGAGGAAGCGGCGCTCGGCGTCCGAATGGACGAGCTCCAGCGCGCGGCCGTACGCCGCGCGGGACGCCTCGATTCGGCCAAGCCGCCGCAGCAACTCCGCCCGCGTGGCATGGAGGTAGTGGTAGGTGTCCAGCTCGAGCGTGTCGGTGAGCGCCAGCGCCGCATCGACGTCGCCGGCCTCGGCGAGGGCGACTGCGCGATTCAGCTCGACGACCGGCGACCCGGTCCGCCGGGCGAGCTCGCCGTAGAGCATGGCTAGCTGATCCCAGTCCTGCGGCTCCTCGCTGTGCAGCGAGGCGAGCGCGGCCTGGAGCACGTAGGGGCCGCGGCCCCCGAGCGCCATCGCCCGGTCGAGCTCGGCGCGGCCCCGCTCGATCTTGTCGAGGTCCCAGAGTGCGCGGTCCTGGTCCCGTAGAGGCACGATGGCGCCCTCGGCGAACCGCGCGTCGCGCCGGGCATCATCGATCAGCATCAGCGCGAGCAGTCCGTGCGCCTCGGGCTCGTCCGGCATCAGCTCGGCGAGCGCGCCCCCTAGCCGGAGCGCCTCATCCGACAGGTTCTCCCGGCCGCCGTAGCCCTCGTTGAACACGAGGTAGACGACGGCGAGGACGGCGGCGAGGCGGTCGGGGAGCAGATGCGCGGGCGGTACCCGGAACGGGATCCCCGCGGCGCGGATCTTGTGCTTGGCGCGCACGAGGCGCTTCGCCATCGTCTCCTCGGGGACCAGGAACGCCCGGGCGATCTCGTCGGTGCGGAGCCCGCCGAGGGTGCGCAGCGTCAGCGCGACCTGCGCCTCCATCGGCAGGGCCGGATGGCAGCAGGTGAACAGGAGCTCGAGTCGCTCGTCCGGGATCGGCGTCGCCTCCATCTCCATCTCGACGGGCTCCGTGATCTCCAGGAGTCTGGTCTTCTCGGCGAGCGTGCGATCTCGCCTGATCCGGTCGATCGCGCGGTTGCGCGCCGTGGTCACTAGCCACGCCCGGGGGTTGTCGGGCGTGCCGTCGCGCGGCCAGCGCCCCGCGGCGATCGCGAATGCCTCCTGCGCGGCTTCCTCGGCGAGGTCGAAGTCG
>DASQCL010000022.1:0-2172 GCA_035634715.1 Solirubrobacterales bacterium | reverse complement strand
CCCAACTCTCCCAGTCCCGACTGTTGAAGAGGTCAAAGGCGGTGCGGATGATCTCCACGTTCTCCTTCGACATCGCCTACTCCCGCAGCCCGGCGGCTTCGAGGGCCTTTCCCCTGTCTCGGTAGAACCGAGCGGAAATGGCTCGTGCTCCCCGGAACTCCCAGAGCCAGGCCACACGCCAGTCCACTCCGGGTCCGCCTTCGCGACTCTGCCCCTCGCAGTGAAGCATCGCTATCACCACGTCCCCCGCCACACGCGTTCCCTCGATCGTCCAGTGGTAGCTCTCCCAGGCGTCTTGCACACCCTCACAGAACCGCCTGATCCCATCGTGCCCTTCGTAGGTGTCCGGGTTGAACACCCGCTCCGTCATATCGAGGCGGAAGTCGTCGTCGCAGCACCCGATCACGGCCTCGGCATCGTCTCGATTGAGCCGGTCGTAGATCCGCCGCACGGTGTCCACGTTCTCCTCCGACATCGCCTACGCAGTATCTCGCGGCCTAGCCGGGGTCCACAAGGGAGGCGGAACGCCACTTCTGCTTTCGCGTGAAAGCAGAAGTGAGTGCCGCGGAGCACCGAGCGACGCCGCCGCCCGCTCTCCTCCCCGCGTCGTCGCGGGATCGGGGCGGGCGGCGACCGCCTGGCGGCCCCGCGGGGCCGCGACTCACTTGAACGCGATCGCGTTCACCGCCTCCGTGATCTTGTGGACGATCAGGTCGGCGAGCTCTGTGCCTTGTTTGCCGTTGAATCCCTTCATCGCGGCGACCATGCCGATCATCAGGAGCGAGACGAGCAGGATCAGGCCGACGTACTCGACCGTCCCCTGCCCCCGCTCGCCCTCGAGCGCGGCGACGATGCCGCGTGAGCGGCGCAGGAACTTCGTCTGGATGTATGCGGCGAGCTTTGCGAGCATCGATTCCTCCCGTTCGGATTTCGCCCGATGCTCACTTGAGAGATGTGACGGGTCCAGACGAAAGTACGCCGAATCCTCGACGCCGTCGAGCCGTTAGTGCCCCTCCCCGGCTTGAGTTCGACCCGCGGGAAGCCGCTTCGACAACGCAACCGGCCTCGGCAGTCTCCGTGGGGATCAGCTCCTGCGGGCACTGAAGCGGCGCTGACGACGACGCTCACTTGCGTCGACGCGCGGATACGCTGGCCGCCGTGCGCGTCCTGGTGGTCACCAACATCACCCCTGACGAGGCGGCGCCGTGGCGCGGGCAGTTCGTCCGCGACCAGGTCGACGCGCTGCGCCGATCCGGCGTCGACGTGGAGCTCCACTCCTTTCCGGCCGGCACGCGCAACTACCCGCGGGCGGTGGGCTCGATCCGGCGCATCCTGCGCCGCGAGCGCTTCGACCTGGTCCACGCCCACTTCGGCCTGGCGGGCTGGTGCGCGAAGCTGGCCGGCGCGCGGCCCCTCGTGGTCACCTTCCACGGCACCGACGTCCGCCACCCGCTGACCGGCTTCCTGTCCCGCCGGCTCGTGGGCCGGCTTGACCTGATCGCGGCCGCATCGCTGGCTCTGTTCAGACCCGAGGGCGAGCGGCCGGCGCTGCCGCGGCGCCCGGGCGCAAACGCCGTGCTTCCCGCCGGTGCCGACCTCGATCGCTTCCAGCCGGCATCCCGCGCCGATGCGCGTGCGTCCCTCGGGCTCGACCCGGGTGGCCACTACCTGCTGTTCCCAGCTGTGACCTCGCGACCGGTCAAGCGGTATGACCGCGCGCGGGAGCTGGCGGACGTGCTTGGCGCGGAACTGCTCTCCGGCGACGGCATCGACCCCGGTCAGATGCCCAGCTTGATGAACGCCGCCAACGCCGTCGTGGTGACGTCCGACAACGAGGGCTTCGGGCTGGTCGCGGTGGAGGCGCTCGCTTGCGACGTCCCCGTCTTCTCCACCCCGGTCGGAATCGCGCCCTTCCTGCTCCGTGGCCTCGACGGCTGCCTCGCCGCCCCCTTCAACCCGGGCGTGTGGGCCGAGGCGATCCGGCCCCACCTCGAGGCGGACGACCCCCGGGTGGCGGGACGCGATCGCGCCGCCTGGTTCTCCGCGCAGCTCATGGCCGACCGAGTGATCGAGGCTTACGTCGAAGTACTCGAACGTGGCCAGGATCTTTCGTAGAAGTGCGAGGCGCATGACACGCCACCAGGAGCGCGAGGCGAAGGCCCGCCAGCAGGC